>CAJMOV010000038.1 GCA_905215125.1 uncultured bacterium
GATGAGCCGCGATGTCTTCACCCCGCGTAACCTGATGACCGTCGGCGAGATGTCGGGATACATAGGCGGCGGCCCGGCAGAGCTTTTTGAAGGGCTGGAAAAAGAGGAGAAAGTCATGCGGCTTTGCAGCCAAATCACCGCGCGCGTCATACGGGGACAAGGTTCCGTCCAAGGATCTGCAATATCTGATGCAGTGTGATGCAAACGGGTATGAAACTGCCATGGCTTCGCGCCGGCCTAAAAAGGATCCCAGGGAATGTGAAAGCGTCCTGAAAGGCGGGGAGACGTATAGCCGAAGCGCAGCGGAGTGCTGGCCGGCAGGGATTCAGGGCTGTGTAAAAGCAACCCGGAAGGAATAAGCGCCGCGGAAAGGCAGAGCGCGGCTTTGGCGCGCAGGAGCGGAACAGCGCCGGATTGCCGGCTGTCTCAGGAAAAGACGCGCCGGCATAATGAAAGACGGCGTGGCCGCGCCATGCCGTCTCCGGGTAAAGCATTGGATAGCGCCGCCCCGCCGGGCGGCCTTTAGTATTTGTAGGCAAAGGAAACCGATGTGACGTCGCGCGTCAGCCGGCCGAAGGAATAGCCCAGGGATTTGTACTTTTCCAGGATGGAGGGCAGGGCTTCGGCCGTCGCCTTCGTGTAGGCGCCGTCGTGCATCAGCACAACGGGCATGCGCAGACTGTCGCGCGCAAATACGTTGTCAACGATCGATTGGACGGTCGGATCACCGACAGCGTCTTCAGCCGACACGTTCCAGTCGTAATAGACAAACCCACGGCGCAGCATTTCGGCAATCAGTTCCTGATAGATCCCTTTACTGTACTGGTTGATACTGCCGCCGGGGAAGCGAAAGATTTCCGGCTTCTGCCCGGTAACCTCAACAACGCGCTGATATGCGGCGTTGAAGTCGGTCAGATAGGCTTCGACACTGTCATAAAGCTCGCCATATTTGTGCGATTCGGTGTGGATGCCGATGGCGTGGCCGCGCTCGGCCGCCTGCTTGAGGTATTCCGGATGCTTGCCCACCTGGGTGCCGACGACGAAAAAGGTGGCCTTGGCCCCCGCTTTGTCCAGCGCGTCCAGAATGGCGGGGGTGTTTTCCGACGGACCGTCGTCAAAGGTGAGAAAGACGGTTTTTTCCTGTACCTGCTGATGGGGCAGGCCGCCTTCTACATAAAGATCAGGAAAAAGGGACTGGTATTCAGGGGCAGGCCCGCCGGAAGAGGGTTGGCTTTCCAGAATAGAAGGGCCTGACGGCGCCTCATTCTCTTGGGGGCTGGTTTCCTCCATGGGAATTTCCTGCTGGGCTGCCTTGAGCTGTTCGATTTCAGCCTGTGCCTGGCGCAGCGAGCGGGAGAGACCGGCCTGACGCGCAGCGAGCATGACGCATCCGGCAACGGGCAGTACAATGGCGAGGGTAACGGCGGCGAGAAGGGTTTGCCGTCTGCGGCGCAGTCTGGGATTTGGCATGATACACTTCCTTTACGGCCGCAGCGGGACGCCGCACAGAGCGGAGACCACCTCGGCCGCGATGATTAAACCCGCGGCTGGGGGGACAAAGGGCAGGCTGCCCGGCGTTTGGCGCCGTCCGGGGGACGGGGGCTCGTCGTCGGGGAAGGGGACGCAGGGCTCCTCTGTTGAATAGACGACGCGCAGCGCCGCAACGCCGCGCTTTCGCAGCTCGCGCCGCATGACGCGGGCCAGCGGACAGCCCGACGTCTCATAGATATCCCCGACCGTCAGGCGCAGGGGATCCTTTTTATTGCCCGTGCCCATGCAGCTGACAATCGGCACCCCCTCGCGGTTTGCCCGCTCGATGAGCAGCAGCTTGGAGGAGACGGTGTCGATGGCGTCGACAATGGCGTCCCAGCCGGAGAAGCTGAGAACGGCGTCGGTGTCGGGGCCGTAAAACATGCGATGGGCCTCCACTGCGATGCCCGGGTTGATATCGAGCAGCCTTTCGCGCATGACGTCGGTTTTGGCGCGGCCAAGGGTGCTGTGCAGCGCAATGCTCTGCCGATTCAGGTTGGTGATGTCGACGCTGTCGGCGTCAATAATGACAAGGCGGCCGACGCCGCTGCGCGCCAGCGCCTCGCAGGCATGCGAGCCGACGCCGCCCAGGCCGAAAACGGCGACGCAGCGCTGCCGCAGGCGTTCGACGGCGTCCGGGCCGAGCAAGCGGGCGGAGCGGGAGAAGGGGCCGGGCATAGGATCACCTCCGTGCGGCGAAAACGATGTGGGGATAAACAACGGCCGCCGAAGCCTTGCGGCGTCGGCGGCGATGTGGTACGCCCGACAGAATTCGAATCTGCGACCTTTGGAGTCGGAGTCCAACGCTCTATCCAGCTGAGCTACGGGCGCATTTGCGCATCTAGTATAACACACCTGACGCAAATTGTAAACAGGGAATTGGCACGTTTTATTTTATCCGGCTGGGCGCGCCGTATCCCTGGCAAATCACAGCTGTTTTTTGAAGCAGATGATGCGATTTGCTTCGGAAAAGCCCGCCTTGAGATGGAAGGCAAGACTGGGCGCGTTGCCCAGCTCGCAGTCGCTGGCAAATTCCCGGCAGCCTTTGTCACGCGCCCAGCCTTCGCATCGCTCCACAAGGGCGCGGCCCCAGCCGCGGCCGCGCTGCTCGGGGCGGACATAAAGCCCCTCAAGGTAGCCGACAGGACTGGTCGACGTTCCCTCTACATAGTCGCGCCGCAGCTGACACTGCGCAAAGCCGCAGGGCCGCTCGTCGAGAAGAAGGAGAAAGATCGCCCCGCCGTCCCCGCAGACAACCGGGCTCAGCTCCTGTACCAGCTCGGCCTGCGTGTGGCCGGGCCAAAGCTCGGCGGCCAGCGCCGCAGCGCTGAAAAGGTCATCCCCTTGCGCCTGAAGGATCATTGTGCTCACATCCTGCTTCTAGATACTTCCACTGTAGCATACCACGGCCTGAAACGCAAGCCCGGCTGAAGCACGGAGCGGCAAATCGCATGACAAGGGGACCTAAGCTGGTTCGCCCTACAGCCGGGGGCGGTCATGCAGCGCGGAGCTGTCGGAGGGGGCGGGCTCATTGTCGAAACACAGAAATAAGCTGCGGATTATGAAAACTTTCTATTTGCTTTTGGCAGCATAGCTATGGTATAATAACCGCACAGCAGTGATTGTACAGGGCGGTTAGTCAGCTTATACCATGGCAGGGGCAGCCGCTCTGAGGGCGCAGGATACTGTGACCTGGAATAAACAGAAAAGCCGTCGAAAGCCGCATGCCTATGCGGCTGGCGGCGTTTATGGCGGAGACGGCGCCTGTATGCAGATGCGGAAAGCGCGCCAAAACACAACATCAGACTGCAAAGAGAGTGTATTCATGTCAAAATTGCAAGAGCTTGACGCCGAAGGCTTTCGGCAGGCAATCACGCAGCAGCGCGAGACGGCGCTGGTCTGCTTCATGTCAGACTGGTCCGCGCCCTGCCGGGAGATGATGGGGGCCGTTGAAGCGGCGGCCGATCATTTTTACGGCACAGTGGCCTTTTACATCGTCGACCCGGACAACGCCCCGCTTGCGGCGGCAGAGCATTCGGTGGCGTCTATCCCGACGCTGATTTTCTTTGAGCGGGGAGAAGAGCGCGACCGTATGGTCGGCGTACGCAAATGCGAGGATCTGGAAAAGATGATCCAGAAGGTGCTGTGAAGGGGGCGGGCCGTATGGGAAAGGCGTTCAGGACAGCCCTGTTCGGCGGGTTCCGCAAAAAGGACGTCATCGAATATCTGGAGGCGCTGAGTGGCCCGGCTGATTTCGACGGTACGCTGAGCGCTAAAAACGCCGCTGCTGAGGACGGCGCCCGCTTAAAGGAGCGCGTCGAAGAGCTGGAGCGCGAAAAGCAGGAGCGCGAGCAGGAGCTTTCCGAGCTGCGCGCCAGGCTGGAGGAGGCGGAAGGCGGCCGGGCAGAGGATCAGTCTTTGCAAGCGGCGGAAGAGCAGCGGCAGGCCCATGCCGCTGCGGTACAGGAGTATGAAAGCGAAATACAGGCCCTGCAAAGCCTGCTTCAGCAGCAGCGGCTTCGCGCCGAAGAGCTGGAAAAGGAAGTGCAGGCGCTGCAAAGCCATCCTGCCGGATTGGACGAGCAGCGCATCGCCGCGCTGGAGCGGCAGTGGCAGGAGAAATTCCATGCGCTGTGCGAAACCAACCGCCGTGCGCAGGAGCTGACGCTGGCCATCCGGTGCGAAGGGGCGCAGCGCGTCGACTATGACGAGTCGCTGCGCCGTGCGGAACGTATGCTGGATGATTTTCGCCAGGAGCTGGCGGGCATGATAGGCGAGATAGAACGGCTGACGCGCCAGCTGACGGCTGTGCCGGAGGATGGCGGCCGCAGGCAGGGGGGAGAAAAGCTCTCATCCCCCGACGACATCCTGCACCGGGTATCCTCGCCGCGGGGGATAAGGGGCAGTATATAACCGGGAGAGCGCGTCCCCTGGGGCGCGCGGACGCTGCGGCGTCCTGACGGCAAGAAGGGGGAATAACGGTGTTTTCCAAACGATCAGACGGGAGAATCCTGCGCAATCTTGACCCGTATGACAAGGCGCTTTGCTATATCATGTCGCGCCGGTCGGATGCGCATGTTTATTTTACAGAAGAGTTTGACTGCAAGTATTTTGACGAATATATCGCGAAAAAGAAAGAGGAAGGGCGGGACATCACCTATCTTCACATCCTGATGGCGGCCATTGTGCGCGTGCATGCGCAGTTCCCGGCCCTCAACCGCTTTGTCATGAACGGCCGCATTTTCGCCCGCAACGAGCTGACGGTGTCCATGGCCATCAAGAAAAAGCTGCGTTCGACATCGACATCGACGACGGTTAAGCTGCCCTTTACCGGGCACGAAGGGCTGTTGGAAAGTGCCGATAAGATTGACGACAGCGAAAGCGAGGTTAAAAAGCCCGGTTCGGAAAACAGCACCGACCGCCTGGCGGCACGCATAATGAACGCGCCGCCCATTTTCATCAAGCTGATGGTTTGGTTTATCAAGCTGCTGGACAGGTGGAATATACTTCCGCGCGCCATTATTGATGCAAGTCCTTTCCATACTAGCGTTTTTATTACTTACCTCAAATCGGTGGGCATCAACGGCATTTATCATCACATCTATGATTTTGGAACGACAGGGATGTTTCTGGGCGTCGGAAAGGAAATTTTCCGCCCTGTTCTGGACGAGGAGACTGGCGAGGTCCGGCCCGGCAAGGTCATCGAGCTGAAAGTCGTTGCCGACGAGCGCTTTTGTGACGGCATGTATCATGCCATTGCCATGCGCCAGGTGCGCAAGTATCTGAAAAACCCCGCTCTGCTGGAAGAGCGGCTGGAGACGGTAGAGAAAGATATCGACTAGGGGGAGTAGGGATATGGAGCTGCTGCGGCAGGCCATCCGTGAGCGCGCCGTCGTCCGCCCGGGCGACGTTTTGAAGGTGGACAGCTTTCTGAACCATCAGCTGGATATTCATCTGCTCAACGAAATCGGCAAAGAGTTTTACCACCGCTTTGGGGACAAGGGTATTACCAAGATTTTGACCATTGAGGCGTCGGGCATTGCAATTGCCGCCATTACAGCGCAGTATTTTGACGTGCCGGTGCTGTTTGCCAAAAAGAATCAGACCAAAAACCTTGACGGCGAGCTTATTTCCGCGCCCGTCACCTCCTTTACGCATGGCAGGACGTACGACGTCACTGTCGAGCGCAAGTTCCTGACTGCGCAGGACAGGGTTTTGATTGTTGACGATTTCCTTGCAAAGGGCAGCGCCCTTTCCGGTCTGTGCGATATCGTCGAAAAATCCGACGCACAGATCGGCGGTATCGGCATTGTCATCGAAAAGGGCTTTGACACCGGCGGGACGCTTATCCGTGCGCGTGGATATGATTTGCAGTCCCTTGTAAGCATTGCAAAAATGACGGACAGTGAAGTTGTTTTTGCAAAATGAGCTGCATTAAGTCATTTTTCCTTATTTTACAGCGGTGGTTGGGCAACGATGGTTGATTTTTGACATTGATATTTTTTTAAAAGTCTTTTTAGCTAAACCTCTTGCAAAACGGCTGCAAGGGGTTTATTATTTTCCCATCAAGAAATATGCGGGAGGATGTTCGTGATGTATGACAAAGAAGCCGATTCCATTGTTGAAATGTATGCGTCAAAGGCCTTTAACGACGCTGCGATGCGCAAATATCTGCCAGGGGACACATATAAACAGCTGAAAAAGACCATCGATCGCGGCAGGCCGCTGGACACCTCCCTGGCGGATATTGTCGCCAACGGCATGAAGCGCTGGGCGCTGGACATGGGCGCTACCCATTTTACCCACTGGTTCCAGCCCATGAACGGCTTTACCGCGGAAAAGCATGATTCTTTTATCAACCCCATCGGCGACGGCGGGATCATCATGACCTTTTCCGGCAAGGAGCTGGTGCGCGGCGAATCGGACGCGTCGTCCTTCCCTTCCGGCGGGCTGCGCGCCACCTTTGAGGCGCGCGGGTATACGACATGGGACTGTACCTCCCCCGCTTTTGTCAAAGACAAAACCCTGTACATCCCCACCTGCTTTTGCTCCTTTACTGGCGAGGTGCTGGACAAAAAAACCCCGCTCCTGCGCTCGATGGAAGCGCTCAGCGGCCAGTGCCTGCGCCTGCTGCGTCTGATGGGGGACAACGAAGCCGAGCGCGTCGTCGCCATGGCGGGGGCCGAGCAGGAATACTTTTTGATCGATAAGGAGCTGTTTAACCGCCGGCGCGACCTGGTGCTGTGCGGCCGCACCCTGTTTGGGGCCAAGCCCTCCAAGGGGCAGGAGCTGGACGACCACTATTACGGCAATATCAAGGAAAACGTCATGGACTTTATGCGCGACGTCGATCATGAGCTGTGGGCCCTTGGCGTTCCGGCCAGAACAGAGCACAACGAAGCGGCGCCCTCACAGCATGAGCTGGCGCCGGTCTATTCTACCGTCAACATTGCCAGCGATCAGAACCAGCTGATCATGGAGACGCTGAAAAAAGTGGCGCAGCGTAAAAACCTCGTCTGCCTTCTGCATGAAAAGCCCTTTGCGGGCGTCAATGGTTCGGGCAAGCACAACAACTGGTCGGTCAATGTCGACGGTAAAAAAAGCCTGCTCAACCAGGGCAAGACGCCGGCGGACAACGCGCAGTTCCTCATTTTCCTAACCGCGGTGCTGTGGGCCGTCGACGAATACGCCGACCTGCTGCGCGTCACCATTGCAGGCGCGGGTAACGACCACCGCCTGGGCGGGAACGAGGCGCCGCCGGCCATTGTCTCTGTCTTTTTGGGGGACATGCTGACCGACATTTTGACAGAAATCGAGACAGGGGGGAAATCCAACCTGCGCCAGGGCGGCAGCATCCAAATCGGCGTCACCACCATTCCTGATTTGCCCAAGGATATTTCCGACCGCAACCGCACATCGCCATTCGCCTTTACCGGGAACAAATTCGAGTTCCGTATGCTGGGCGCGTCCATGAGCATTGCCGACTGCAATACGGTGCTCAACGTCATTGTCGCTGAAATTCTCAGCCGCATTTCCGACCGGCTGGAAAAGGCGGACGATGTCAACGCGGAGGTGCACGATATCATCCGGGATATCATGCGCCAGCACAAGCGCATTATCTTCAACGGGAACAACTATTCGGAGGAATGGCGGGAGGAGGCGGCGCGCCGCGGCCTGCCGCGCTGCGACTGCTCGGTTGACGCGGCTGAAGCCCTTATTGCCCCCAAGAACGTCGAGGTGTTTGAAAAATTCGGCGTCCTGTCCAGGAAAGAGCTGGAGGCCCGCTATGAAATACGGCACGAGGGCTACAGCAAGGTCATCAATGTAGAGGCCCTTGCCATGCTGGAGATGGCCAAGCGCGAGATCCTACCGGCCGTTATCAAATACATCAGCTTTGTCGCAGGTGGGCTTAACGCCGTCAGGGAAACGGGGCTGACTGTTGATATCACGGCGCAGTCGGGGCTTTTGAAGGATTTGTCGGCAGCGGCTGGCCAGTTCAAGACGGCCATTGCCAAGCTGGAAAAGGCGCTGGAAAAGGCCCCCGGGCAGGAAAGCGCCGCCGAGCGCGCCCACTATTACCACGATAAGGTGGTCTCCGCCATGGAAAGCCTGCGCGAGGTCGGCGACCGGCTGGAGATTATGGTGGGCGAGGAATACTGGCCCATGCCGACCTATGCCGAGCTGCTGTTCGGCATCCGCAGCTGAGCAGGGAAAGAGACCGCGCGGTTTCCCTTTCCCATTGGGCAAACGGAGGATAGCATGATATTGTCAGACAAGACCATTTTGGATATGCTGGAAAGCGGCGCGCTGAAAATTACGCCGCTGGACAGGGAACAGGTACAGCCGGCCAGCGTCGATGTGCGGCTGGGCAGCACGTTCAGCGTTGTAGAGGATTCCCCGGCCGGCGTCGTCACGCTGGAGCACGAAATACGGTATAAAACCATCACAAGCGACACCTATGTCCTACTGCCCAACCAGTTTGTACTGGCGACAACCATGGAATACATCGACCTTCCCGATAACCTGACCGCTTTTGTTGAGGGAAGGAGCTCGCTTGGGCGGATGGGCCTGTTCATCCAGAATGCGGGATGGGTTGACCCCGGCTTCCAGGGGGAAATCACGCTTGAGCTTTACAATGCCAACCGCTGCGCGATTGAGCTGAAGGCGGGACGGCGGGTGGGGCAGCTGGTCTTCGCCAGGATGGATGAGGCCGCAGACAGGCCCTATCGGGGGAAATATCAGGGACAGCGCGGCGCCACAGGGTCGAAAGCCTTTCTGGACAGCGAAAACAAGCGTTAAAAAAGAGGCCGCGCGGCCTCTTTTTGCTCCTGATTAAACCAGTACCATACCGCCGTTGGGGCTGATGACCTGACCGGTCAGGTAACCGGCGGAGTCGGAAGCCAGAAAGGCGACGACCTCGGCAACCTCCCTGGCGGCGCCCAGACGGCCGAGGGGGATCTGCCCGCAGAGCTCTGCGCGGTCCCTGTCGTCCAGGTGGGCGCACATTTCGGTGTCAATGACGCCGGGGGCGACGCAGTTGACCGTGACGCCCGACGGCCCCGCTTCCTGCGCGAGGGCACGGGTAAGGCCAATGACGCCCGCCTTGGCGGCAGAATAATGCACCTCGCAGGAGGCGCCCTGGATGCCCCAGATAGACGACAGCGTGATAATACGTCCTGATTTGCGGGAGATCATGGCGGGAAGAAAGGCCTGGCAGCAGTAAAAAACACCGCTGAGATCGACGCCTATCATGCGCTGCCAGTCGTCGTCGGTAATGTCGGTAAAGAGCTTTTGCTGGGCGACGCCGGCATTGCAGACCAGAAGCTGCGGGGGGCCGAAGCGGGCGTTTACGGCGTCCCGCAGGGAGAAGACGGCCTGGCGATCGGCGACGTCGGCGGGAAAAATTTCAGCGTCGCAGCCCATGGAACGGATGCGCTGGCACAGACCACGGGCTTCGGCAGCGCTTTTGTTGTAGTGTAACGCAAGGCTCCAGCCGTCGCGCGCCAGGCGCAGGGCCGTTTCATATCCGATTCCCCGGCTGCTGCCGGTGATGACGGCGGTTTTCATATATATCCCTCCCGTCCCAGTATAGCACAGGGAAAGCAAAAAACAAAGACGCCCGGACGGGGCGCCTTTGAGAAAGGCTGCAAAATCAGGCGTCGCGGCCATCCAGCCGGCGGAAAAGCAGGGAAATGCACCACAGGCCGGCAATGCCCACCAGGGTGTAGACAATGCGGCTGCCGATAGCGGCCTGGCCGCCGAAAATGGCGGCAACCAGATCAAAGCCGAAAATGCCGATGCTGCCCCAGTTGAGCGCGCCGATGATGACCAGCGCCAAAGCGATTTTGTGAATCATGGAATTGGCTCCGTTTCTCCGTGCGCGAGTATTTTTCTGTCCGCACCGCCGCACCGCACGGAAAGCGGCAGTCACAGCGGTAATGTACAGTATTCCCATTGCGGGGACAAACATACGGGTTGTTTTTTCTTTCATGATGGGAAGAAATATGATATGATAAAAATAAAAAAGTGCGTTTGCGCAAGCGCTGAGGCCGTTTGGTCGCCGCGGGCGCGGGAGTGAGGCTATGGACAGACAAGTTTTTACGGCGGCCTGCGCCGATTATACGCCGGACGCTGTGCGCCGTGCAGCTGTGCGGATGCTGGCTGCCTTTGGCGGCGCGGAGAGCTTTTTGAAAAAAGGGCGCCGCGTCGTCATCAAACCCAATTTGCTGATGGCGCGCCAGCCAGAGGGGGCGACGACGACCCATCCCGAGGTGGTGGAAGCGGTGGCGGCCCTGTTCACGGAAGCGGGCGCCACCGTCATCATCGCCGACAGCCCGGGCGGGCCGTATAATGCACTGACGCTGCAGCGCGTTTACCGCGCCTGCGGCATGGAGGAAGCGGCCAGGCGAAGCGGCGCGCGCCTAAATAAGGATTGCTCCAGCCAAAAGGTAGAGTTTGACGGAATGAGAAAGCGCGAGTTTGATATCCTGACCCCTGTTTTGCAGGCCGATGTTCTAATTAACATCGGCAAAATGAAGACCCATATGCTGACTTATTTTACAGGCGCAGTCAAAAATTGCTATGGAGCAGTACCCGGGCTGACTAAGGCGGCGTATCACTCCAGGCTGCCGGGACAGCAGGAGTTTTGCCGTATGCTGGTCGACCTGTGCCGCTGCGTTGCGCCCGATTTATCCATTATAGACGGCGTAGAGGGGATGGACGGACGAGGGCCGTCAGGTGGGCGTGTGCGCCGCGCCGGGGTGCTCATCGCCTCGCGCAACCCGTTTGCGGTCGATCTGGCGGCCATGCACATCTGCGGCCTGACGCCCGAGCGTTCACCGGTACATACCTTCGCGTCGGCGCAGGGGCTGACGCCGGCGCATCCCGACGGCCTGGAAATGACAGGGGACTGTGTACCCCCGCTGTCCGAGCCTTTTTGGCCGCCCGCCGGAAAGGGGTCGGGCAGGGAAAGCGTCAGCAACCGCCTGCCGGCG
>CAJMOV010000039.1 GCA_905215125.1 uncultured bacterium
CGAGCCGGTTTCCGCCCTTGACGTTTCCATCCAGGCGCAGATCCTCAACCTGATGCAGGATTTGCAGCAGCAGCACGATCTGACGTACCTGTTCATCACCCACAACCTGTCGGTCGTCAAGCACATCAGCCGCAATATCCTCGTCATGTATCTCGGCGCCGTTGTGGAATACGCCGAAACCGACGAGCTGTTTGACCGGCCCTGCCATCCCTATACGCAGGCGCTTTTATCGGCCATCCCGGTACCCGATATCGACGTCCGGCGCGAGCGCATCCTGCTGACGGGGGAAATCTCCTCCCCCATTGACCCCAAGCCAGGCTGCCGCTTCGCCCCCCGATGCCCTTACGTCCGGGAAGTCTGCCGGCAGCAAACCCCGCCGCTTGCCGACATTGGCGGCGGTCACAGCGCCGCCTGCCATTTCGTGCGCGATATCAACCACCTCGCCTGACCCGACCTGAGGCCGCCGTTAAGGCGGCCTCGCCGCTTTTCCCGCGGCCGGAATACGGCGGACAAGAAAGCTGCGTTTTCAAACAAGGGTCAAAAGGGGCGCCGATTCGGCACCCCTTTTCTTATTCTTCCCCTGTGATTAAAGGAAAGGTGACGCGCCAATCCCCTTTGGTGGTTTGTCCGCCGAACCAGAAGCTGCCATACAGCTTATATTCCCCGATTTCCTGCTGAGGGACATCATAAAAAGCGGTGCTGTAGCTGACTTGCTTTCCGTCAATTTCCTCATTATAGGAATAGGCGTGTGCGCTGTCCACCCGTTTGCCGTCCGGACCGATGAGGTAAAAATAGCCGTGGTTATCCAGCTCAAACGGCTTGGTATTCATCAGCTGAATTTGCAGCCAGCCGTCCGCATAGCCGGCCGCCGTGACGCAGAGCCCTTCGCCGGGCGACCACAGGCTGTCTCCGGGTACCGGCACGCGGCCGATGCTCTGTCCATTTTTGAGGTTGGTGCCGCCGCTTAGCTCAACCTGCTGCGTCGGCAGGCCGGCGACATCAAGCTCCAGATCGACGGGCACATCCAGCAGCTTCTCCTGCCTGCCAAGGATTTCCCCCACCGAAAAGGTCAGCCTGCTGCCCTCAATGTCGTGATCGCCCCACTCGGAAATGGAAATGAGGAAGGTCGCCCTGCGGCTCTGCTCGTCGTACTCCAGCATCCGGCAGGTCGCGGACGATGAGAAGGGCCGATGGATAGAATAGCTGTCCATCAGGTCGGCCGAACCGTCGATGCGGTCCCCCTCCAAATCCTGCATGGTGATGTAAATCTCCGCTTTATTGCCCCGGATATAGGCGCCGGCCACCTCCATTCGGATGCCGCTGCTGACGCAGCTTTCCTGTATGGGCACGAATTTCTGTGCCAGCGCAGGCGACAGGGCGTACATCAGCTCATACCCCGCGGGGATGCGCGCGGCGACATGCGGGGCGGCCAGGATGATCGCCAGCGCGGCAAGTGCGGCCGCCGTCCGGCGCAGCAGGGCGGGACGAGCCAGGCGTTTTTTCACCCCCACCCGGCGGATGACGTCCTGCACCAGGGCGTCGTCCGGGGTGATGCGTTCATTCATATGACGATAGGCTTTCTTAAACATCGCTTTCTCCTTTCAGCAGTCCGCGCAGCCTGGCGCGGGCACGGGTCAGCCGGGTGCGCGCGGTCGACTCGCGCAGCCCCAGCATGGCGGCAATTTCTGCGGTGGAGTACCCCTCGTAATAAAAAAGGTGAATGATGCTTCTGTCCTTTGGAGACAGCTCCCGCAGCGCCGCGTCGACGGCGCTTTCCTCCGGCAGGGTGAAGCTCAGGCTGTCGCTTAAGCCCTCGGTGCGGCGCACCCAGGCGGACGCCCAGTACTTTTTTGCGCAGTTTGCCGTGACGCGCAGCAGCCATGCCTTGCAGTGCTCTTCACTTTCAAAGGCCGGCCTTTTGCGGACGTAGCGCAAAAAAACCTCCTGAAAAATATCGTCGGCGTCGCTTTTGCTTCTGACCATGGAATAGGCCATGCGGTAGACGGCGCCGCCATGCCGCTGGACAACGGCTTCCGCCGGAAAGCGCATCTGCTGTCCCACCAGCTCACCACCTTTCATATGGAATACCCCGCAGGAGGGCAAAATGCTACATGGCGCAAAAAAAGCCCGCTGTGCGGGCTTTGGGTTTATTCCTGCCTTTCTTCTCCCGGGGCATCGCCCGGTGAGCCTTCACCGTCTATGGCGACCTGGGGGATAAACTTGCGGGCAAAGCGGCCCTTGCCGCGGCTCTTGACATAGAAAAAACCGATGATGGAAAAAATGACCGCCCCGACGAAGTTGACGATGAGATCCTTCATCGTGTCAATGAGTCCGATGTCCAGATACCCGCCCAGCCCAAGGCTTTCGCCGTTGACGACGACGTCGGTGATGCCGTCTATGACAACAGGGGTGTTGGATTTTGTCGGGTCCAAGCTGACGGACGAAATGGTGTGGATGACAAAATCCTTCTGCATGTCGCTGCCCGTCAGCATGTCCATGCCAAACTCGAAAAACTCCCACAGCACGCCGACCGTCATGGAAAAGCAGAAGGCGCCGACGGCGAGGTAAAGCGGCGACAGCTTGAGGGAAAAGCGCTCGCTGCGGTTCATGATGTCAATGAGGGAGAAGCCGATCGCCGCGCACAAAAAGCCGTTAACCGTGTGCAGCATGGTATCCCAATAAGCAAACCGGACATAGTAAGCCTGCAGCTCCCCCAGGATTTCCGCCGCAAAAATAAAGAGCAGGATGATGACCTCCAGCGCCGTCGGCAGGTCTATGCGGAAGCTGACCTCGGCAAAGCTGGGCAGCAGGAACAAAACCAGGGTAAGCAGACAGAAAAAGGTGCTTTCATAATCGCGCCGCACCAGGGCCATCACCAGGGACGCCAGGACAATGGCGCGCAGGATAATGTAAATGGTGAAGGCCTTTTTATCTTTTTTCCTCTGTTCGTCCAAAAGTCTCCAGAACTTTCTCAGCAAGGGTCATTCCTCCGTTCTTTTCCACAATCCGCATCAATATCCGGGACCGTCCGCCCCGCTTTTTGGTCCTTTTTTCTTTCTTCACGACGCTTATCGACCATTTTCTGCTTTTTGCGACATGGTTTCCCCGGTACAATACAAGCAGAGGAAAGGAGGGACAGGTGTGGATGCGTCCGACTTGCCCGGCTTGGGCCGGCAGATTCAGGCCCTGCGCGTTTCACGCCGTATGACACAGGAATCGCTGGCCAGCGCCGCGGGCATCAGCCCGTCCTATCTGCGCAAGATTGAAAAGGGGAAAGCCAACCCGTCGGTCAATATTATTCAGCGCATTGCCGCCAGGCTGGACGTCGCCCTTCGCATCACGCTGGAAACGGCGTCAGCCCACAGCCCACGGCAGCCATATCAATGATATTCTACCACAGGCGCGCCCCCGGTTCAAGAAACAGTGTCCGCGCCTTGCTTTTGCCTGCGTGCTGTGATATACTTTGTCCGAATCTGCAGGCGGCCCTGACGCCGCCCGCTTTGCGAGGCGAAAATCCATGAAAGCCTATAAAACCCTTGCCGCCGGGCTTGTCCTGGCCCTTATTTTATGCGGGTGTCAGTCCATTCCCGCAGAGGACGCCGCTCCCGCGCCGGAGGCCCCGCCGCAGGACCAGCCGGACGAGCCCCGCACGCTGATGGGCGTCGTCGCGTCGGCCGACGGGGACAATTTTACCGTGCGGGACGAGCAGGGCGGCCTGTATACCTTTTCCCTTTCCTCCCTGCCGGAGGTGACCGCCCCTTACGGCGTAATGGCCGGTATGACGGCCGTTTTGACCTATGCGGGCGAGATAGCCGGGCAAAGCGAGACGCTGCCCGACCTTCTCTCGGCAGAAATTACCCCGCCGGCCGATATGAAGGCCCGTCTGGACACCCTGGCCGGCATGACGCTTGAGCAAAAGGTGGGCCAGCTGTTCATCGCCCGCTGCCCGGAAAGCGGCGCCGCTGACAAGGCGAAGCAGTACGCCCTGGGCGGTTATATCCTGTTTGGGCGCGATTTTGAGGACGAGACGCCCGGCAGCATTCGCCAGACCATCACGCTTTGGCAGGAAAACGCCGCCGTGCCCATGCTGATCGGCGTCGACGAGGAAGGCGGAACGGTCAACCGCGTCAGCCGTTCCTCCGTTTTCCGCGAGAGCCCCTTTTTGTCCCCTCGGCAGCTCTATGAACAGGGCGGGCTGGAAGCCGTCGCCGCAGATACCGAGGAAAAAAGCCAGCTGCTCCTTTCCCTGGGCATCAATATGAACTTTGCCCCTGTCTGCGACGTGACGACGAGCGGCGATTCCTTTATGGCGGAACGCACCTTTGGCCAGGGCGCCGAGCAGACGGCGGATTATGTCAAAACGGTTGTCAGCGTCATGAGCCGCGAGGGCATCGGGGCCGTCCTCAAGCACTTCCCCGGTTACGGCGACAACGCCGACACCCATACCGGCAGCGCCCTGGACGAGCGGGATGCCGAGACCTTTTACCAAAGCGACTTTCTCCCCTTTCAGGCCGGGATCGACGCCGGCGCCGGCGCCGTGCTGGTCTGCCACAATGTCGTCGCCGCTTTTGACGCAGACTCCCCTGCCTCCCTTTCGGCCGAGGTTCATCGCGTCCTGCGGGAGGAGCTGGGCTTTGACGGCGTCATCGTCACCGACGACCTGGCCATGAGCGCTATCAGCGGCGCCATGGGAGACGAGCAGGCGGCCATCGCCGCCATACAGGCCGGCAACGACCTTTTGTGTACAACGGCCTTTGAGACGCAAATCCCCGCCGTCATACAAGCGGTCCGCGACGGCAGCATCACGGAGGAGCGTCTTGATCAGTCCGTGCTGCGCGTGCTGAAATACAAGCAGGACATCGGCCTGCTGAGCTGAGGTAAGGCCATGAGAAATAAATCCCTGCGCCAAAGGCGCAATATCGCCGTGCCAGCCCGCACTGGAAAGGAGTGATGTTCAAAACAGAAAACGGAGGAATAAAACATGAACATTCCAGACCCCAATCGGGTCTTTCCCAACCAATACAAAACATCCTGCTTTATCAAAAACGTCGTCACAGCGCCCAACATTTTGATCGGCGATTACACCTATTACGACGACCCGCGCGACCCGACAGGGTTTGAGCGCAACAATGTGCTGTTCAATTATCCGGAGTTCGGCGACAGGCTGATCATCGGCAAATTCTGCGCCCTGGCAGCCGGAGCTACCTTTATCATGGGGCCTGCCAACCACCGCCTGTGCAGCATAACGACCTATCCTTTCAGCGTCTTTGGCGGCGCGTGGGAGGAAAGCGTCCCGCCCCACATGTCGCAGCTGCCCTTCAAGGGGGATACCGTCGTGGGAAACGACGTGTGGATCGGCCGCGAAAGCGTCGTCATGCCTGGTGTGCATATCGGCGACGGCGCCATCGTTGCCGCGTATTCCGTCGTCGTCAAGGATGTACCTCCCTATACCGTTTACGGCGGCAATCCCGCGCGGTATATCAAGGACCGCTTTGACAGCGAGCTGACCGCCCTGCTGCTTAAGCTCAAATGGTGGGATCTTCCGCCGCAGGCTCTTGCAGATATCCTGCCCCTGCTGTGCGACCCTGAGCTTGATAAGGTCCGCCAGGCGCTGGAAAAGCTGCTGTAAAGAAAACCACAGGCTATATAAACGCCCTTTTGTCAAAACAGCACCCGCTGAAAGTCAGATTGCTTTCAACGGGCGCTGCTTTTATTGTTACCGGAGAGCAAGGAATCTCTTTCCAATCCCACAGCCCCATTTTACCCATCATTTTTGCCGTCGTGATAATAAGCATATCTCTTCACCACGTCCAGCAAAAGCCGTCTGTCGTTTTCATTAAGGGAACAGAAGGGTCAGGTATAAAGGTTCAGAGCGCCAGCGAGACTGCCGCTAACAGCCCTGCGGAAACAGCGGTAAAAACAAAATAGCAGAGGTGTCCGCCTTAATGGGCAGGCAGACAGAAGAAAACGATAAGCATCGCGTCAGCTGGACCTATCATCCGGACAAAGGGCTTGAGGTTACATGCGAAAAAATAAAACAGGCGGTCGATATCATAGGATACCGGCCGCCTGTTCTGCCGTCAGGCGCTTTACCCTTCAGGCGACGGCTTTACCGAATAAGCTGGATGCCGCCGATGAGGGGCAGCTGCATCATTTTTCCCGTCAGGACGTTGGCGATGCCCACAATACCCAGCACGACGCAGGCAAGGTTGGCCAGCCGGTACAGCCACACGGCGGTACGCCACAAAAAGCCAAAGGGCAAAACCCAGACAAGGCCGCGGTAAACAATGCCTAAAATAACCTCCAGCACAAACAGGGTCAGCCCCTGCGAGGCATGGAAGCGCACAAAGCGGTTATTCCCGCCGCCGATGAGGGGAATGAGCACCAGGATGCCCAGATAGGACAAAACCCCCATGACCTTTCCCTCTGCCCCGGTCTGCGCCGGCGCATCCCAGCCCGATGGGGGCAAAGGCGCGCCGCACTTGGGGCAAAATCTGTCCTGCCCGCCGACGGGCGAGCCGCAATTTCTGCAATAAGCCATTGGTAAACTCCCTCTCTTATAAACTGCCGCTTCGATTATACCCCGCGCGGCGTCCCTGCGCAAGCCTTTTCTGCATGGCGGTGCGGCTGCGGGAATATATATCAGGCACAATTCATTAAGAAGAGAGGGGATTTTCATGAGCGAACAGGGCTTTGTCTTTTCCGATCCCGCGCCCTACCCGCCGGTGCAGGTCTGCGGCCCAAGCGTGCGCTGGGCGGAAATGATGCTGCAAAACGTCGGCGCCTGCCATTCCGAAATGTCGGCCGTCAGCCTGTATTTTTACAACGGCGTCATCACCGAGGGGCGGCAGGAGGAAATATCGCGTTGCTTTCACCGCATCAGCGTTGTCGAAATGCGCCACCTGGAGATTTTTGCCCGGCTGACCTTTTTGCTGGGTGCCGACCCTCGGCTGTGGAGCGGCCCGCCGCGGCGCATGGCATACTGGTCGCCGAGCTGCAACAGCTACCCACGCGACCCCGCCCCCATGCTGCAAAACGCCATCCATGCTGAAATGGACACCATATCGCGCTACCGCCAGCAGTCGTCCTGTATCGCCGATCCCAATATTAAGGCCCTTCTGGACCGGATTATCCTGGACGAGCGGCTGCACGTCGATATCTTCCAGACCCTCCTGCGGCAGCTCAAGCCCGCCGATTCTCCCCTTTTTCGGCAGGAGGGGATACCGAAATCCTCTATTTGACATTTTACCTGAAATACGATATAATTTTTTATGACAAATGAATAGGACGCCATTATCCAGAGATGAGGTAGAGAGTCAGCTCGATGACCTCACGCCAACCGGCCCCCGCGCAAAGGTGGCAACGCTGACATCGATAAGGAGTGGTCTTTGGTTTTTCAGAGGGCTCCTTTTCGGGAGTCCTTTTTGCTTGTCCAAACCAAATCAGGAAGGACGCAGAAAAATATGGCCAACAAAATCTTCACTTCGGAAAGCGTAACGGAAGGGCACCCCGACAAGGTGTGCGACCAGGTCTCCGATTCCATCCTCGACGCCATTCTGGCGCAGGATCGCTCCGCCCACGTCGCCTGCGAAACCATCGCCACAACCGGCATGGTGCTTGTTATGGGCGAAATTTCCACCGAATGTTATGTCGACATCCCCTCGGTCGTGCGCGAAACCATACAGCGCATCGGCTACACAGGCGAAAGCGCCGGGTTCGACTACAAGACCTGCGCTGTGCTGACCGCCATCGATGAGCAGTCGCCTGACATCGCCATGGGCGTCAACAGCGCTTTGGAGCACCGCAAGGGCGACGGAGACCGCTACGATCTCATCGGCGCGGGCGACCAGGGGATGATGTTCGGCTTCGCCTGCCGCGAGACCGATGAGCTGATGCCCGCCCCCATCACCTATGCCCACAACCTGACCCGCCGCCTGGCTGAGGTGCGCAAATCGGGACAGCTGCCCTACGTCCTGCCCGACGGCAAAAGCCAGGTCACCGTCCGCTATGACGACGCAGGCGTCCCTTGCCACATCGACACCGTCGTCGTCTCGACCCAGCACGCCGACGACGTCAGCCTGGCGACGCTGCGCGACGCCGTCATCGAACAGGTCATCCTGCCCTCGCTGCCCAAGCGCCTGGTGGACCGAGACACCCGTTTCCTTGTCAACCCGACGGGGCGCTTTGTCATCGGCGGGCCGGCGGCCGACAGCGGCCTGACCGGACGCAAAATCATCGTCGACACCTACGGCGGCTATGCCTGTCATGGCGGCGGCGCATTCTCGGGCAAGGACCCGACCAAGGTCGACCGTTCCGCTTCCTACATGGCGCGCTACGCCGCCAAAAACTTGGTAGCCGCCGGCCTTGCCGAGCGCTGCGAGCTTCAGCTGGCCTATGCCATCGGGGTTGCGCACCCGGTTTCCATCCGCGTCGACACCTTCGGGACCGGCAAACTGTCCGACGACAGGCTGGCCGAGCTGGTGCGCGAGCGCTTTGACTTCCGCCCCGCCGCCATTATGGATATCCTGCGCCTGAAAAACCCCATCTACCGGCAGACGGCGTCCTATGGCCACTTTGGCCGCCCCGATCTCGACCTGCCCTGGGAGCGCACCGACCTTGCTGAAGATCTTTCGCAGTACGCCAAATAGCGGCTGCATGTTCTGAAAGGAGAATGTGGTATGAGCATGAGATTTGTCGACCTGCACTGCGACACGATGGGCGAGCGCATCGCCCGCTCGGGCGGGGCGGTCACCCTGCGCAAAAACGACGGGCACATTGACATTGAAAAGCTGCGCGCCGGCGGGGCGTTGGCCCAGTTTTTCGCCATCTTTATCCCCACCCATCTGGAAGCCGAGCGCGCCGGGATTCAGGAGACGCCCTATGATTACTTTAGCCTGGTGTACGACGCCTACCTGCGGGAAATGGAAGCCAACCGCGACGCCATTGCCCCGGCGATGAATGAGAGCGATATTCTGAAAAACCGCGATCAGGGCCTTATCTCCTCTGTTTTGACCATTGAAGACGGCGTACCCATTGACGGCAGGATAGAGCGCATCGACGAGTTTTATCAGAAGGGCGTGCGCCTTATCACGCTGACGTGGAATTATGAAAATTCCCTTGCCTTCCCCAACTCGCGCGAGCCGGAAAAAATGGCCTTGGGTCTCAAGCCCTTTGGCATCGACGCGGTGCGGCGTATGAACGAGCTGGGTATTCTGGTTGACGTTTCCCACCTGTCCGACGGCGGTTTCTTTGACGTCGCTCGATACAGCACAAAGCCCTTCGTCGCCTCCCATTCCTGCGCGCGCGCCCTGTGCAACCATCCCCGCTGCATGACGGACGAAATGCTCCGCCTGCTGGGCGAAAAGGGCGGCGTCTGCGGCCTTAATTTCTGCGCCGCTTTCCTTCGGGAGGACAGCGACTATACTACCATTGACGATGTGGTGCGCCACGCCGTTCACATCGCCAAGGTGGCGGGCGTCGACGCCGTTGCCCTCGGCTCCGACTTTGACGGGATCTCCAGCAAGCTGGAGTTCAAAGATTACACCGGTATGCCCCTGCTGGCCGACGCCTTTTCCAAGCACTTCACTGCGTCTGAGGTCGACAAAATCTGTTCGGGCAACGCCCTTCGCGTCATCCGCGAAAGCATGAAATAACGCCGAAATTCCGCTGCAACAAAAGGGCCGCCCTTTTTCGGGCGGCCCTTTGCGCACATCCCCCGGTTGTGAACCGCAGGAAGGCTGCATACACATGAAAGAACGGAGGTGCCGATATGCGTTTTTTTGAAATATCCCGGGTCAACACCGACGCCCTGCGCAGCCCCGAAGGGCTTGTCCGCCGGTGCGAAGAAGAACTGACCCAACAAATTTGCGCGGCGGCCGACCGCGCCCTGACCGCTGGCGCCAAAGCCCGCATCATCCTGCTGGCCGGCCCGTCTGGTTCGGGCAAAACGACGGCGGCCCACGCCCTGACCCACGCGCTGCGTCAGCGCGGCTGCGGCGGCCGCGTTTTGTCCATGGACGACTATTTCCTCCCCCATTCGGCCGGTCCGCTGCCGGTCGATGAAAACGGCGACGTCGACCTTGAATCCCCCGACCGGCTGGACCGCCGTCTGCTGCGGGAGCACCTGTCCCAACTGCAAAATGGCCAGTGCGTCGCCATGCCCGTCTTTGACTTTTCCTGCCAGGAACGCGCACAGCGCACGGTCGCTTTCCGCCTGCAGGATGGGGAGCGCGCCGTCGTGGAGGGGATACACGCCCTGAACCCCGCCGTCTCAGGGGGGATTGGGCTGGGCGTCTTTGCCGACGCCGACATCTCTTTCCGTGCGCCGGACGGCCGTATCCTCACCCCACAGATGCTGCGGCTGATGCGGCGCATCCTACGCGACCGCCTTTTCCGCGGCCGTATGCCAGAGGACACGCTCGCCCTTTTCCCCAGCGTCAGCCAGGGCGAGCAGCGCTACATCCTGCCCCATCGCGACCGGGCTGAGGTATTCATCAGCACCGGCATGGCCATTGAGCTAGGGCTTTACCGTACCCTTTTGCTGCCCCTCCTACCCGAAGGGGGCGCGCACGCCGACCTTCTGGCCACCCTGCGGCACTTTTTACAGGCCGCTCTTCCCATCAACCCCTGCCTGGTGCCGCGCCGCTCCTTCCTGCGCGAATTTATCGGCGCAGCAGGGCTTTAATCCCGGTGCAGCGAGACCTCGCCGCCCGGCAGGGCTGTCCGTTTACCCGCCGCCTCGACAACGAGGCGGCCTTTTTCATCAATCTCCACCGCTTTTGCTTCAAAGGGCTGACCGCCGATGGGGCGGACGGTGACGGTATGGCCCGGCAGCGGGCAATGGGCCCGGTAATCGTCCAGCAGGACGTCAAAGGGCTCCTGCATGGCCTTTTCCAGCTCGTTCAGTATGGCGGCAGCCAAGGCATTTTTATCGGTGTCCTGCGGCAGGCCGCCGGCGATGTCTTGAAGCTCGGGCGGGAAATCCCCCCCGACGTTGACG
>CAJMOV010000040.1 GCA_905215125.1 uncultured bacterium
CGTTTTAAACCTTATTTATTTTATCAAAAAACCCCCCTTGTGTAAACCTCTATTGGCGAAAAAATCCAGCAAAATCAAGCGTAAAATCACTGCCCGAAACATTTTTGCCCAAAAAAGATTTGTCAAAAAACTTTAAATCATGTATGCTGGTAGCAGGTGCGAAAGCGCAAAAAACACGCCTCCCAATTTTGGTCTGAAAGGAGAGGTATTATGGTTTCCAAGGTAAACTCCGCCGGCTTCAGCGGCATCGAGGGGCATATGGTCGTCTGCGAATGTGATTTGTCAAACGGTCTGCCCCGGTTTGACATTGTCGGCCTGCCCGACGCTTCGGTGCGCGAATCGCAGGACAGGGTGCGCGCCGCGGCTAAAAACTGCGGGTTTGATTTTCCGTCCCGTCGCATTACCATCAACCTGGCGCCTGGCGAGCTGCGCAAGGAAGGCCCCATTTACGACCTGCCGATGCTGATGGGCGTCCTTGTAGCGTCGCAGCAGCTGCCCGCCCCGCCGCAGGACAGCTGCATGCTGGGTGAGCTGTCGCTGGAAGGAGAGGTGCGCCCTTCGGCCGGTGTGCTGCCTATGGCTCTGGCTGCGCAGGCGCACGGTATGAAGGCCATTTTTGTCCCTGCCGATAATGCGGCGGAAGCATCCATTGCCGGGGGAGTGACAGTCTATCCCGTCCGGCATGTCGGCCAGCTGGCGGCCCATCTGCGGGGAGAAGCCTTCATCGACCCGGCGCCCCCGTACCGGTTTGAAAACGGCATCCCCTCCGGCCTGGATTTTTCCGACGTCATGGGGCAGGAGAACGTCAAGCGCGGGCTGGAAATCGCCGCGGCAGGCTCGCATAACGTTCTAATGGTGGGTCCGCCCGGTTCGGGCAAGAGCATGCTTGCCAAGCGCCTGCCATCTATACTGCCGGATATGACGCGGCAGGAAGCGCTGGAGGTGACGAAAATTTATTCTGTCGCCGGCCTGCTGGAACGGGGGAAGCCCATGGTGGATGTCCGCCCCTTCCGCAGCCCGCATCATACCGTTTCCGCCATCGGCTTGGCTGGCGGCGGGCGGCTGCCCAAGCCGGGGGAGATCTCCCTGGCCCACAACGGCGTACTCTTTTTGGACGAGCTGCCGGAATATCGGGCAGACGTGCTGGAAACGCTTCGCCAGCCGCTGGAGGACGGCAGCATCACCGTATCCCGCGTATCGGGCAGTTGTACTTACCCAAGTCGCTTTATGCTGGTGTGCGCCATGAACCCCTGTAAATGCGGCTATTACGGACACCCTTCCGGCCGGTGCACCTGTACCGATCAGGCGGTGCGCAGCTATCTGCGCAAGCTGTCCGGGCCGCTGCTGGACCGCATTGACCTGCACATCAGCGTTGCGCCGGTCGACTATGAAAGTCTGAAGGACCGTATCCCGGGCGAGAGCTCGGCCGACGTCCGCAGGCGCGTCAACAGCGCCCGCGCCATTCAGGACAGGCGCTATGCCGGTACCGGCATCACCTGCAACGCTACGCTGACGCCAGCGCGCATGGCCGATTTCTGCACCCTGGACAGGGAAGGCAGACACCTGATGCAGCGCGCATTTTCCATCATGGGCCTGACGGCGCGGACCTATGACCGCATCCTGAAGGTGGCGCGGACCATCGCCGATCTGGCGGGAGAAGAAAGTATTGGCGCTCAGCATCTGGCCGAGGCCATCCAGTTCCGCTCGCTCGACAGGGATAATTTACTGTAAATACGCAGCGTTTATTCATTGCCTGATAAATGCAGGGAAGGGCGCCCTGTTGATAAACCTGTGGAAAATGTGGATAACTCCTGTAATTATCACAAAAGTATTACAAAATACAAACGTTCGGTCAAGTATAATCTGCGGATATCCTGCATAATTCCCCAGCGGTTGACAAGGCGGTTAAACTGTCCGTTGACGTATGCCGGCAAAAAATGTCCCCCTCAGCGGAAAAGCGGCCGCGGAAGGGGGACTTGTCATTGGGGCAGAAGGATGTCGATATTGCCCGATGTCGTTTCGGCGAGAATGGATCGGTCGCCGTTTTCCTGGGTATACTGCCGCATCTGGTCTTCGCCGTTGATGGCAACATCGCCCGACATGGTGTTGAGAGACAGCGCGCAGTCAGACAGAGGGATATCGCTTTGTACCTCTACCGTCCCGGAGACGGCGGAAAGGGACAGCGAGGTAAATGAAGGCAGCTCGAGCGAGATATCGCCGCTGGTGGACATAGCGGAACAGGTTTTTACGGCCGCTTCTGCTTTAAGATCACCCGAAACACTAGCCAGCGTCAGGGTGGTGCCGGGCAATTCACAGCGCACATCTCCGCTGACGGTGACGCAGGAGATGACGTCGGTGCTCTCACCCTCCGGCACGGTGATGACAATGCTGCCGGATCCGCTGGAGCGAATGACGTCCGACGATTTCTGCTGGATGGAAAGAGTCTGATCTTTCACGGAAAAGGTCGGCTTTAAGCGGCTGTTGTCCCAGGTGATATCCAGCCGATATTCGTCGCCGTACTGAAGAAGGATATCGGCGCTGATGACCGTGGCATCCACATTGGTGAAGGCTGCCAGCGAATGGCTTTCCTTTTGCGGCACCAGGTTTTCCTGAATACTGGGAATATCCGGGGTGTTTATATCCAATGTATCCCCATTCAGGGAGGAATGAAAGACAGCGGGCAGGATGACGGCGATAAGAACGGCGGTGAGGGCAAGAACGGCAGCCCAGACGCCGAGGCGTCTGCGGTGTGATGCCGGGGCGGGTGCGCCGGTGGGCTTATCGGCTGCAGGCTGGCCGGCGCGGATCTGCGCGGCGATTTTGGCCGGCGAGCCGAGGGCGCGCAGGGCTTCGGCCTCGCCCTCAGGCCCTGCTTCATCAAAATATTCCCGGTAATACCGGCACGCTTCTGCCGCCTCTTCGATGGGCAGATCGGACAGCTCGCGCATCAGCTGGGACAGAAATTCGTCTCTGGACATGCTTTCAACCTCCCTGAATGTTGTGGATAAAAGTGATGTCAGGCCCGATGGAGGGCGGGATGGCGCTGTTTTCAGCAGCCTTCCAGCAGGATTTTGTCGATGTCGCGCTTGTACCTTACCCAGTCTTCCAGCGCCTGCTCATACCGTTCGCGCCCCAGCGGCGTGATGGTATAGTATCGCCGGTTGCGGCCCTGATAGGGTTGATCGTAGGTGGACAGGCACCCTTCCTTCTGCAGGCGCCGCAGGACGGGATACAGGGTCGATTCCGACAGATCGACGACGGAACGGATACTCTGTGTCAGAATGTAGCCGTAAGCGTCCTGGCGCGCCAGCACCGACAGTACGCAGGCATCGAGCAGCGAAGAACTGATGGGAAAAGCCATGGCGCACCTCCTTATCCTGTATATTTTCTAATATTATATATTGTATAATATAAAAAGTCAAATAAAAAAGCCCCGGGGCTTTCCGGTGCTTGATGGGCTGGTTTACAGAGCGGCCTTGGCCTGGGCGACCAGGGCGCTGAAGGCAGCCTTGTCGGCGACGGCGATCTCGGCCAGCATCTTGCGGTTGAGCTGGACATTCGCCTTTTTCAGGCCGTTCATGAAGGTGGAATAATTGATGCCGTTCTGCTTGCAGGCGGCGCTGATGCGGGTGATCCACAGGCGGCGGAAATCGCGCTTTCTCAGCTTGCGGCCGACGTAAGCGTATTTAAGCGACTTCATCACCTGCTCATTGGCCAACTTGTAGTGATTCTTTTTGGAACCCCAGTAGCCCTTGGCCAGTCTGATTGCTTTTTTCCTTCTCTTGCGCGTCATCATCGCGCCTTTGACTCTAGCCATTTATCAAAAGCCTCCTGTATTTTTTATTTGTAGGGGACAAGCCGCTGGATCTGCGGGGCGATGGTCGAGCCCGCGTAGCCTGCCTTGCGCAGGTGGCGTTTGCGCTTGGTGGATTTGCAGCCTTTGATATCGTGGCGGCGGTTCATGCTGGACATCTTGATCTTTCCGTTTTTGGTCACGGAAAAGCGCTTTTTGGCGCCGGAATGCGTCTTTATTTTCGGCATTTTGGGTGACTCCTCTCTTTTGTGTCGGCACAGCGCGCCGGTTATTGATTTTTTAAGGGGGCTAAAAACATCAGCATCTGGCGGCCTTCCAGCTTAGGCTCCTTTTCAACGGTGCTGACTTCGGCACATGCTTCGGCAAAACGCTTGAGAATGGTCAGGCCGATGGAGGTATGCGCCATTTCGCGGCCGCGGAAACGAACGGAGACCTTGACTTTGTCGCCGCTTTTAAGGAACTTCTGCGCGGCGCGGGCCTTGACTTCAAAGTCATGAACATCGATTTTGGCCGACAGGCGGATTTCTTTGATATCGACGGTATGCTGGTTTTTGCGCGCTTCCTTTTCCTTTTTGGCCTGCTCAAAGCGGAACTTGCCGTAATCCATGATACGGCATACAGGCGGTTCAGCCTTGGGCGCGATTTTGACCAGGTCGAGATCCTTGTCGACAGCGGTCTGAAGGGCTTGTTCAATAGGCACGATACCCAGCTGCCCTCCGTCCTCGTCGATCAGCCTGACTTCCTTGTCTCGAATCTCTTCGTTGATTTGATGTTCCAGTTTGCCGATGGGAAAACACCTCCTGAAAAAATAAATAACGGGCGACATCCGTCGTCCGCTCAACACAGAAAGACGCCGCGCCGACCGGCACAGCGAAAACGATGTTGACCCCTTCTGACAGCATGGGGGTGAGGACGACTGATCCTGCTTTCTTTTCTTAAACATTATAGCGTGTGCCCGCGCGTTTGTCAAGCCCCGAACGGCCTGCGGGCCAGAAAGGAAAATCATTTACAAAAAGGGGTTTGATTTTATGTTTTTTTTGCGTATAATAGTGGACATAGAAACGGGCCGCCGGCCCGGGCAGGAGGACTGAGCATGAGCGAAGAATATGGAAACGATTACGTCACGCTGACTGATGAGGACGGCAACGAGCTGGAGCTTGAGCATCTTGATACATTGGAATACAAGGGCAATACCTATTTCGCTTTCATTCCCGCCGAAATGGAACTGGCTGAAAGCTATGAGCTGATTATTATGAAGGCGGAAGAAGAAAACGGCGAGGAAATTCTCGTCACTATTGACGACGAGGATGAGCTGGACGAAATGTTCCAGATTTTCTCCGAACGGCTGGAAGACAGCTTTGAGGAAGACGAGCACGAGGATTAATCCGGCCCGTTTCCTGCGCGGTGCGACAGCGGAGCTTATATTTAACCTACAAAGTGATGATACGGGATGGCGATTTCCGTCCCCGAGCGCAGACCTCCCGCCCCAAAGCGGACGCTGGGAGCGCTTTAAAGGAAGGATAGCCGACCCACCTGCGAGAGCGGGTTATTATCAGTCCGCATCGGCCGCGCGGGATTTTATTTTACAAGTCAATCAGCCATCGCAGACCCTCGCATGGGGTATGTTTTGCGACAGCGCCCCGACGAGCATTTGCCGCCGGGGTTTTTGACGCTTTGAGGGAGGGAGCGGGATGAAAGGGCAGAACGCCGATAACCGGCCCCGGAACCGGGCTGCAGAAAAAGAGCCGATGAGCGGCAGGAAAATCCTTCTGCTGGCCGCCGGCGCGTTTATCTTAATCGCGCTGTTGCTCCATACCCCTATTTTCATCGAGATGGCAAACAGGCGGTGGGACGGTTTTGCCGAACAGATCCTCGCACCATACGGCTGCGCGGCGGAGGATGTCAGCAGGCTGGCCGTCCATTTCCGTGAGGAAGGGGAGAACGGAATTGGCGAACACCTCGCTTTCCGTTCGGAGGATCCCGCCGTCTTTGCCCCAATCGTCGAGCGCCTGCTTTCCTTGAACGTCAGCGCCGTCGCGCCAAGTCGGCTGTACAGCTGGGAACCGCCCGGCCGGCCGGTTTGGGCGGATATCGTCAGCGCCCACCTGCCCTTTGGCATTGGCGAAAGCCTGTTGCCTGAAAAGAAGGATGTGGAGGACTATTTCGACCGGTCTATCGAATTGTACTTCCTGGAGGATGTTTATGTGGTGAAGCTGCAGTTTGCCGACCCATATTACTTCTGCCTGGATGTGCAGTACCGGAGCGTCGAGCGGGAAAACGTGACCGCGGTTTTCCAGAGCGAGCAACCGCTGGATTTGGATTTTATTCGTAGCTTCCTCCAGACGGAAACATGATAAAAAAGCCGGGGAATCCCGGCTTTTTATGCGATATTGCGCCATACGCCCCAGAGCAGCAGCCAGGCGCAGACGGCCCACAGGCCGATTGACTGCCAGCGGGCGTTGCGCAGGCTGCCGGTTTTAACGTACCGCACAGCAGACGCGCCGAATAGAACCGCGAGAAAGGGGGCGGCCGCCATCAGGCCGGGGTTGAAGCCCCAAGCAGCCAGGATATCTCCCTGCAAAAGGGAGAGACAAAGGCGCGACACACCGCAGCCGGGGCACTGCAAGCCAGTAAAGGTGTAAAACGGGCAGGGAATCCCCCAGCCGAAGGTCAGGTAGAAAACGGCGTACAGCAGCCCTGCGCATAACAGGGCTGCGCCGGACAGAAGCAGCCGGAAAAGCCGCTGCCGGGGATTAGATGGCGTTGGCGTATTTGTTGATCTCGTTTTGCGCAAGGGCATAGACAATGATTCCCAGGCCGAAGATACCCAGAAGCAGGAAAACAATGTTGAGCGAGCCGGATGGCTGGTTATTGAACATACGGGCCTTGTCCAGCTTGTCACCCACTTTGTAGCACCAGTAAAAATAGTAAATGCCGCAGGTGACCAGGCTGAGAACCAGGGCCATGCCGCCTGATGTACCCACTTCGCCGGCAACGGCGTTGGAGTCGTCGGTCAGGGTGATGAACCAGTACAGCCCGTAAATGCCACAAGTGACAATGCTGAGGATAATGCAGGTTGCAATGCTGCGGTAGCGTACCATAACAACGTCCTCTCCTAAAAGTATTCCTGAATTCAGTATACAACAGCCGGGGGTATTTTACAACAAAAAAAGACATGAAAACCCCATGTCTTTTTCTGTATTGCAGGGCAGAGGGGAAGGCTTATCGCCCCGCTTTAATGGCGCCGTTTTCGCACCGGTTGCCCCAAGAGTCGATGAGACGACCGTCTTGATAGACGCAGATGATTTCGCAGTGATTGGAGCATTTTCCACATTCGATTCCCCGGGTGACGAAATCCATATCGGCGATTTCAAAGGAGAAGGGGGCTTCCTTTTTGGATTTGTGCGCCAGTATGGCGACGCCCAGCGCACCGGTCAGGTGTCCGTTGGGATCGACGGTGACGGACTGCCCCGTCGCCTCTTCAAATGCCTTTTTGACGCCGACGTTCTTGCTGACGCCCCCCTGAAAGACGATGGGGGGTAGGATTTTTTTGCCCTTTCCCACATTGTTGAGGTAATTTGTGACGACCGCCTTGCACAACCCGGCGATGATGTCCTCCTTCTTATGGCCGATTTGCGCCTTGTGTACCAGATCCGATTCTGCAAAGACGGTGCAGCGCGCCGCGATAGGGGTAGGATGCTGCGACGTCAGGGCGATTTCGCCGAACTGCTCAACCTCGACGCCAAGACGACGCGCCTGGCTGGACAAAAAGGAGCCCGTTCCGGCGGCACAGAGGGTATTCATGGCGTAGTCGACGACGACGCCGTTTTCAATGAGGATGATCTTGGAATCCTGGCCGCCGATTTCAAAGATGGTGCGAACGTCGGGGTAAAGCGACGTGGTGCCGATGGCGTGGGCGGTGATTTCGTTTTTGACGACCTGGGCGCCCGTCATGGCGCCGATCAGCTTGCGGGCGCTGCCGGTGGTGCCGACGGCGACAATGTCGGCGCCCTTGCCGTCCAGCTGGGGCTGGAGGGCGTGCAGCAGCCGGCGGACGGCCCCCATCGGGTCGCCCTCCGTCCACAGGTACTCGGAGGCGAGGAGGTTGTTCTTTTCGTCGATGACCACCCCTTTTGTCGAGATGGAACCGATGTCGATGCCGAGATATACTTTCATTTCCTGCCTTCCTTTCGCATGACGATCATGTCGTAAAACGCTTCCAGCCGGGTCTGGATGCCCGTCTCGCTGGTCTGCGAGTCAAAGCTGAAGTAGAGAATGGGGATCTTGTAGTCGCTGCTGATGTTTTGCAGCACAGGCATGGCGTCGACCTCCGGCGTGCAGCCGAAGGATTTGACGTGGATGATGCCGTCGTATTTCTTTTTGGCAAACTCCAGCGCCTTGTCGATGGAGTACATGGCCGTCGCCCCCATGTCGTACTTGGCGTAGTCGCCGATATGGGTGATGACCTTCTTGCCCGGGTTGTGCAGAATGGTATTGCTGATGTTCATCCAGCGGTCGACAGCGATTCCCATACGGGCCAGCTCTTTTTCCATAAAATGATTGCTGTACGGCTCCATGATGGTGTAGTATTCGCCGATAATGCCGACGCGCAGCGGGTTTTTCGGTCGATCCACGGGCAGGCCTTTAAGCCTTCGCATATATAGTCGGCTGAGAGCGCTTAGCTCACGGTGATCCTCCACCTCGCGCATGGCGGTAAGGAATTCGGCGTGCAGACGGTCGAAGGATCCCTCCTCCCGCTCGAAGCCGACCTGGTTGCGCATGACGTTTTCAAACTCGTCAATGGCTTCCACCATGCGCAGCACAAGGGTGAGCACACGCGCCACCCTTTTAATGGACATGCTGGGGTTGATGTCGCGAAACTCGGAATAGAAGGATGCGGGGTTGGAATAGCTGGCCCGCGCCATATTGACAAACTTGACCTGGTAACCCAGGTCGCGCAGGATTTGCTCGTGCAGCTCGCCGTAATACCCCAGGCGGCAGACGCCGCCCGTCTGCACCAGGGTGTTGGCCCCGGCTTCGATGGTCTCGATAAAATTGCCGAGGTTGTATTTGAAGGGAGAGCAGACAAAATCGGGGCTGTAGCGGCTGCCGATTTCCAGCGTGCGGCGCGTGATGGGGGGCGGGGTGATGTAGTCGACCTCCAGACCGCGGGTAAACAGGTATTCAATGGGGATGCAGTAGCTGCCCAAATGGGGGAAGCTGACTTTGGTATCAGGCAAGGGTGACGTCCTCCTCCCGCTTGAAATGGATGATGTCGATGAAGCTCTCCAGCCGTGTTTCCAGCCCGGCGCTGCCCTCCTGTCCGTCGAGGATGAGGTTGAGGATGGGAACCCCCTTGACGCGGCGCAGGATGATTTCATTGACAAGCGAATCGGGCCCGCAGGGGAAGGTGCTCATCAGCACGATGCCGTCGATGCTGGGACGGTAGATGTCGATGGCGCCGACCAGCTGGCGATTAAAGGCCCAGGGCAGGGTTTCGCTGATGTTGGCGGAGCGCTCGAGCGCTTCACGCCGGTCGACGATGTCGGCTAAAATGGGAAGCGCGCCCAGCGTGCGGATGCAGTCGAGCACCGGGCCGCCGATGTAAGGGTCAAAGACGTTATATGGGTGCCCGACGACGAGGATCTTGATGCGCGGGTCGGACAGCATATCCTGCTGGTGCAGCAGCTCTGCCGTCGCCTGCGCCTTGTCCTCCTGCCGGGCCAGCATATAGGCGTGCAGGCTCTGCGCGCGTTTTTTGCCCGCGGCGCGGCCCAGCGCCAGGTAGCTTTCCAGCTCGCCGCCGTTTTTGCGCAGGTCGATGTTGTAGTCGAGCAAATCAATGCCCCGCGAGCGGAAGACGTTGCGCGCAACGTCGGTCGCGGCCTGAAAGCGCATACAGGGCGAACCCTGGCGGCCCAGGCTGGCGATACGGGGGATGAGGATTTTGTCGCACTTGCCCAGCAGGTAGTCGACGTGGCCGAGAAAGACCTTCATGGACAGGCAGCTCTCGTCAATGGCGCAGACGCTGCCGGCGTCGACGATGGCTTTGCTGGTTGGGGGGGAAATAATTGTTTCCACGCCCAGCTCTTCAAAAAAGGTTTCCCATAGCGTGTGATAGCGGTAATAGAGAAAGGCGCGGGGGATGCCGATTTTCATGCTTCACCTCATTACTTGAATAGAAGGCGGATATAAACTCTATCTTAATATACCACCCCGGGAGCCTGTTGTAAACAATGCCTTCCGCAGGAAGCTGCAGAGCGACGCATAAGCGAAGGCCCTGCTGAAGGGGGCGTATCGAGTAAAAGACGGGGGGACAATAGACAAAACAAACAAAAATATCGTCTGCAAACGGGTTGTTTTTCCCGATGGATCGGGGGATTTTGTTTGACGGAAGCGGACGGGCTGGTATATAATACCCCTTGTGCTTAAAAAGGAGGCGAGCTTATCCATGAAAAAAACCATCCTCAAGCTGACGGCTATGGTATTGCTCATCGCCCTGTTGTGCTTCACGGCTTGGAACGGCCTTGACCTGGGCTTTTTCTCCATTCCCAGCGCCCGGGATACCGACAACGGCATCCGCCTGGGACTGGATCTGGTAGGCGGATCCATCATCACGTTTGAAGCCAACGTCGACGGCAGTATCACAGAGGAGGAGCTGCGGGCAGGCATGGACAATGTCGAAGCCATGCTGCGCGCCCGGCTGACCGACCTGGGCCTGTCTGAAGCCATCATTTATCAGGCGGGCGATAAACGCATTACGGTGGAAATCCCTGCGGTCAGCGACCCGGAGGAAGCGGTGCAGAAGCTGGGATCGACGGCGCAGCTGGAGTTCCGCGACGCCGATGAAAACGTTATTTTGGTCGGCACGGACGTCGTCAAAAGCGAATACCGTTACGGGCCCATTGATTCGACGGGCATGAATCAGAGCTATGTCCTGCTCACCCTGACGGATGAGGGCGCGGCCAAATTCACCGAAGCGACAAAGGCGGCCGCCAACCGCGACGACGATAACAATTATATCAAAATCATGCTGGATGAAACGGTCGTTTCTCAGCCCTACGTTGACAAAGACAGGTTTGCCGCCAC
>CAJMOV010000041.1 GCA_905215125.1 uncultured bacterium
ATTCCATTCACCCCTTTCCTATTTATGGCCCTATTCTATCACGGAATTTCATTTAAGTATATCAAAATAGAAAGCCGTCCCCACAGGGGACGGCCCTACTCTGCGGTTTTCACCGCACGATGCGGAAGTTGCAGACGTTCTGCTCGCGCAGCTGGGTCAGCAGATGGGAATATCTTTTCTGCAGGGCGTTGATTTCATAGACGACGGCGGAAATCAGGTCAGAGTCGGTCACTTGCTCGAAGATGGCGCGGGCGCGGTCCAGCTCGTATTTAACGGCAAAATACTCGTCGAGCAGCTGCTGCTCCTCCGGCGTCGGCTCTCTGTTTTTCTTTTTGGCGGACAAATGGGCCAGCGGCATAACAGCACCTCCATGCATCACTATATGCAGGAAGTCTTCCCCATTATGCCGCAGCTTATACCACAGCTGGAATCATTTGCAGAGCTGCATGTAAAGCAAAACAGGCCTGCAATGACAAAACTTCCGGGGGCGGCCGCCTATTTTCCGGTTTTACGCCCGTCATCCCTCCGCGCGGCGCGTCTATCTCCTGCCGCCTGTCAACGCATATAATCCGCCTCCAGCGGCGGGATGACGTTTGGATTTTGCAGCACCCAGGTCACAGCGCAGCGGCACAGGGCCTCGGTCAGCTTTCCGTCTACCCGCCCATTGCAAAGAAGATGGGCGACGCGCTCTGCCTCAAGCACATCCTTTTCAGCAAGCGGGACGCCCAGGCGGAGGTACTTCGGGAATATCCGCAGCATTTTCCGATACTCCTGATCCCAGTTTCCGCCCCCATTGCGCATGATCTCATCATTGATTCTGCCTGCAATGCGGACGGCTTCTCCCTGGGCGGTCTGCGCCCTCCCCCGCGGCGGGATCAGATAGTCCCACAGCTTCTGAAATTGCGCATGAAAACCGATTTCTTCAATGACGATGGGGGACAGCCCGTCATGAAATGGGGCTTCCGCCGCCGGCTCCACACCAAACAGACGGTAAAGCCGGTCCATGGCCTCCGTCTGACGCCGCAGGGCTTCCGGGTCCTTGATTCCGCGCTTGCTGCGCTGAAAGCCCTCTCCCACTTTGGCCAGAAGCCGGCGGGCCTCATCGGTTATCTCCGCGCCGCGATCCAGAAGAAGGGTGCAGACTTCCAGCAGCAAATTCAGCGGCAGCCGATTCTGGGAAAGCGTCATTTCCAAAGGGGTGAAGCACCCACCCCACCCGCTTGTGCCGGCATCAATCTCCGCTCCGGCGTCCAGCAGCGCCTTTGCCGCATTTACCCGCCCGTAAATCGCCGCCTGATGCAGAGGGGTGGCACCGTCGCCCGTCCTGGCGCGGACGTCCGCCCCCAGGTCGATCAACAGCTGCACATCGCCGTCCAGGAAAGAAGCCTGGTTGAAGATAGGGGTCTTCCCGTAATCATCCCTGAAATTCACGTCGGCCCCCTGTTCCCTGGCCCAATATGCAAATTCCCGCGGCAGGGGAGACAGGGAAAAGATGTTGGATCCGAATTTGTTGATGTACACAGCGTTGGGCTCGCACCGGGCAAATTGCTTTTTCAGCTCTTCAACATCCCCGCTTTCCAAAAGCTCTCTGACGTTTTTGGGCAAAGTCCTGCGTTTTTGGGCCATAGCCTGCACCTGCCGCTTCTGTTTTTTGCTTTATTGTAGCATAAGCGGCTTGCCGCTGTCCAGCAGGCGCGCGGGCCGGCAGCCCCTGCGTTTGACAAGATTGCGAATATTCGTTATTATAAGATGTAATGCTATTTTTTAAGCACACCGCATTTGAGAGGATTGGAAGGTCCATATGAGCAAAAGCACCAGACAGGAATACGGCAACGACAGCATTTCCTCGCTCAAAGGCGCCGACCGCGTAAGAAAACGCCCCGGCGTTATTTTTGGCTCCGATGGCATCGAGGGCTGCGAGCACGCCTTTTTTGAAATATTGTCCAACTCCATCGACGAGGCGCGGGAAGGGTTCGGCAGCGTCATCAACGTCACCCGGTTCCTGGACAAATCCATCGAAGTAGAGGATTTCGGCCGCGGCATGCCCCTTGACTACAATGAAAAGGAAGGGCGCTACAACTGGGAGCTCATATATTGCGAGCTGTATGCCGGCGGCAAGTACCAGAACAACGAGGGGGAAAGCTACGAGTTTTCCCTCGGGCTCAACGGCCTGGGCGCGTGCGCGACGCAGTACAGCTCGGAATATATGGACGTGGTCTCCCGTCGCGACGGGTTTGAATACGCCCTGCACTTTCAAAAGGGCGAGAACGTCACAGACGGGCCCAACGGCATGATCAAAACCCCCTATCCCGGCAAAAAAACAGGCACCATTCAACGCTTCAAGCCGGATCTGGAGGTCTTTACCGACATCAGCATTCCCCTGGAATATTTTCAGGACACCATTAAGCGTCAGGCTGTCGTCAACGCGGGTTTGACTTTCCACCTCAAAAACGAGGTGTCGCCGGGGCAGTTCGAGTCCTTCACCTATCTCTACCCCAACGGCATCGCCGACTACGCCTCGGAACTGGCCGGTGAGACGCCTCTGACCCAGGTGCATACCTGCCGGTCGGAAAAGCGCGGGCGCGACCGCCAGGACAAACCGGAATACAAAGTCAAAGTCGAAGCGGCCTTTTGTTTCGTCTCGACAGGGGCTCGGGTGGAGTATTATCACAACTCCTCCTGGCTGGAATACGGCGGCGCGCCCGATAAGGCGGCCCGTTCCGCCTTCGTCTCGGCTGTCGACAGCTATCTCAAGCAGCAGGGCAAGTATCAGAAGGGCGAAAGCAAGGTGACCTTCCAGGACATTTCCGACAGCCTGATTTTGATCACCAACGGCTTTTCCACCTATACCTCCTACGAAAACCAGACCAAAAAGGCTATCACCAATAAATTTATTCAGGAAATGATGGCCGATTTCCTCCGTTCTTCCCTGGAGATCTACTTCATCGAAAACAAGCAGGACGCCGACAAAATCGCCGAGCAGGTGCTTATCAACAAGCGCTCGCGCGAGCAGGCGGAAAAAGCGCGGCTCAACATCAAGAAAAAGCTGGCCGGGTCCATCGACATCCAAAACCGCGTGCAGAAGTTTGTCGATTGCCGCTCGAAGGATCTGAGCCGCCGCGAGGTCTACATCGTCGAGGGCGATTCGGCGCTGGGCAGCGTCAAGCAGGGGCGCGACCCGGAATTTCAGGCCATCATGCCGGTGCGCGGCAAAATCCTCAACTGCCTTAAGGCAGACTACGCCAGGATCTTCAAGTCGGAAATCATCACCGACCTCATCCGTGTGCTGGGCTGCGGGGTAGACGTCAAGGCCAAAAGCAAGGACCTGGCCTCCTTTGACATTGAAGCGCTGCGCTGGAGCAAGGTCATCATCTGCACCGATGCCGACTATGACGGCTTTCAGATCCGCACCCTCATTTTGACCATGATCTACCGGCTGACGCCCGCCCTCATCGAGCAGGGCTACGTCTACATCGCCGAAAGCCCCCTTTATGAGCTGACCGTCAAGGACAAATCCTATTTCGCCTACACCGAGCGGGAAAAGGAAGATCTGCTCAAAAAGCTGGAGGGTAAAAAGGTGGCTATCATGCGTTCCAAGGGCCTGGGCGAGAACGAGCCCGAGATGATGTGGCAGACCACCATGAACCCGGAGACCCGCCGCCTTATCAAGGTTATGCCTGAGGACGCTGAAGCGACGGCCCGCATGTTCGACGTGCTGCTGGGCGACAATTTAAGCGGCCGCAAAGACTATATCGCAGAGCACGGCGCGAGATACCTCGACCTGCTCGACATCAGCTAAAGGAGCGCGCCATGAGCAAGGAACTACGGTATGTTGAACAGCCCATCACCGAAACGCTCGAACAGAATTTCATGCCCTATGCAATGAGCGTCATCGTCTCGCGCGCTTTGCCTGAAATCGACGGCTTCAAGCCGGCGCATCGCAAGCTGCTGTACACCATGTACAAAATGGGCCTGCTGAACGGCCCGCGCACCAAATCGGCCAACGTCGTCGGCCAGACCATGCGTTTAAACCCCCACGGCGACGCCGCCATTTACGAAACCATGGTGCGCCTGACGCGCGCCAACGAATCGCTTCTTGTCCCCTTTGTCGATTCCAAGGGCAACTTTGGCAAGGTCTATTCCCGCGATATGGCCTATGCCGCGTCGCGGTACACGGAAGTCAAGCTGGATAAAATCTGTCAGGAGCTGTTTTCCGACATCGACGACGACGCCATCGACTTTATCGACAACTATGACGGCACCATGAAGGAGCCGACGCTGCTGCCCACCACCTTTCCCAATATCCTGGTGTCAGCCAACCTAGGCATCGCTGTCGGCATGGCGTGCAATATCTGCGGCTTTGACTTAAACGAGGTCTGCCGCACCGCCATTGAATACCTCAAAAACCCCGGGCACGATCTGCTTTCCACCCTGACCGCCCCCGACTTTGCCACCGGCGGGCAGCTCGTTTACGACCGCGAGCAAATGGAGCAGATTTACCGCACCGGCCGCGGCAGCTTCCGCGTACAGGCCAAGTGGCAGTATGTGCCCAAGGGCAACATCATCGAAATCACCGAAATCCCCTATACCACCACCATTGAGGCCATCATCGACAAGGTAACCGAGCTTATCAAGGCAGGCAAAATCCGCGAAATCGCCGACATGCGCGACGAAACCGGCCTGCACGGCCTGCGCATCGCCATCGATCTCAAGCGCGGCGCCGACCCGGACAAGCTGATGCGCAAGCTGATGCGCATGACGCCGCTGTGCGACACCTTCTCCTGCAACTTCAATATCCTGATTGCCGGCACGCCGCGGGTGATGGGGGTCGGCGAAATCCTGGACGAATGGATCGCCTGGCGCACCGAATGTATCCGCCGCCGCACTCACTTTGACTTAGGCCGTAAAAAGGACAAGCTGCACCTGCTGCACGGCCTGCGCAAAATCCTGCTTGACATCGACCGCGCCATTCAAATCATCCGCGAGACGGAGGAGGATGCCGAGGTCGTCCCCAACCTGATGATCGGCTTCGGCATCGACGAAAAGCAGGCGGAGTATATCGCCGACATCAAGCTGCGCAACATCAACAAGGAATATATCCTCAAGCGCCTGACGGAAACAGACGAGCTGGAAAAGGAAATCTGGCGCCTGGAGGACATCGTCGGCAGCCGCGAAAAGCTGCGCGCCATCATCGCGGACGAGCTGAAAGCCGTCCTGAAAAAATACCCCACCCAGCGCCGCACCCAGATCGTTTACGAGCATGAGGTTGACGACGGCGACGAAGGGGAAGGCGTGGAGGATTATCCCGTGCGCGTCTTTGTGACGCGGGAGGGGTATTTCAAGAAAATCACGCCGCAATCGCTGCGCATGTCGGGCGAGCACAAGCTGAAGGAGGGCGACGAAATCCGCTTCAGCATGGACGCCGGCAACGCCGGCGAAATTATCTTTCTGACCAACCGCTGCCAGGCGTACAAGGCGCGGCTGCACGAGTTTGACGACAGCAAGGCCAGCCTGCTGGGCGATTATCTGCCCCAAAAGCTGGGGATGGAAGAGGGCGAGGCACCCGTCTTCGCCTTTCTGCCCGGGGATTATCTGGGCAACCTCATCTACGTTTTTGAAAACGGCAAGGTCGCCAAGGTGGAAAGCGGGGTTTTCCGCACCAAATCCAACCGCCGCAAGCTGACGGGCGCCATATCCGACCGCAGCCCCCTGGTCGCCGCCTTCTATCTTCCGGACGATACCGAGCTTGTGCTGTCATCCGGCACGCGGGCGCTCATCCTGAGCACCGCCCTGCTCCAGCTCAAGACGACGCGCACGACGCAGGGCGTCGCCGTCATGACGCTAAAGCGGGGGCAGAAGGTGGTATCCGCCACGCCGCTTGAGCAGTCCTCCCTGGGTAACCCCGCCCGCTATCGCATCCGCACCCTGCCGGCTGCCGGCGCGCTGCTGCGCGCCGAGGATCTGCCGGAAAAGCAGCTTACGCTGGAGTAACCCCCATCACTCGGCGGGCGGAAAACGCGCGCTCCACTTTGAAAAACGCCCCTGCTCGGCCGCGCCCACCTCTGCGGCTCTGCGGGCCATAAAAAGGAGGCATTCCCTTGAGCAAGCTGGAAAACAACCTGTCCAAGGGGGCGGTCGCGCCCCAGCTTCTGCGCTTTGCCCTGCCCTTCATCGTGTCCAACCTCATCCAGTCGCTGTACAGCGTCGCCGATATGATCATCGTCGGGCAATATGCCGGGGCCGTCAGCATGTCGGGCGTCAACATCGGCGGCCAGGTGACCCAGCTGGTCACCAATATGGTGTTCGGGCTGGCGGCCGGCGGCACAGTTCTCATCGGCCAGTACCTGGGCGCCGGAGACAGAAAGGCGCTGCGCGACACCATCGGCACCCTGCTGACGGTGCTTCTGGCGCTGGGCGGGGCCTTTACTATCCTGCTGCTGGCGCTGCGCGGGCCCATTCTGAGCGTCATCCAGACGCCGCCGCCCTCCTACCCCGAGGCCATGAGTTATCTGCTGGTGACGTCGCTGGGCATGGTGTTCATCTTCGGCTACAACGCCCTCAGCGCCATCATGCGCGGCCTGGGCGACAGCAAGCGGCCGCTTTACTTTGTCGCCATCGCCTGCGTCATCAACGTCGTGCTCGACATTTTTATGGTGGGGGTGCTGCGCTGGGGCGCCTTCGGCGCCGGACTTGCCACCGTCATTTCGCAGGCCGTCAGCATGATCCTCTGCATCATCTACCTGCGCAAGAATGATTTTATCTTTGATTTCAGCCTGAAATCCTTTGGTTTTCACCCTGAAAAGCTGCGCATGCTGCTCAAGGTCGGGGTGCCGATGTCGGTACAGAACGTCGCCACCAGCGTTTCCTTCCTTTTCCTGACCACCATGGTCAACCTGCTCGACCCGACGGCCATGGCATCGGCCGCCGTTGGCGCCGTCAGCAAATTCAACTCCTTCGGCGTGCTGCCCGCCTTCGCCATGAGCTCGGCCATCGCCGCCATGAGCGCCCAAAACATCGGCGCAGGCGAGGAAAGGCGAGCGGTGCAGACCATGAAAATCGGCACGGCTCTCAGCTTCGGCATCAGCTTTGCCGTATTTGCACTGGCCCAGCTTTTCCCTGCCCAAATCATCCGCATCTTCGCAGACGACCCCGCCCTTGTGTCGGCCGGTGTGGAATACCTGCGCGCTTTCAGCTTTGACTATGCGCTGGTGCCCCTGATGTCGGGACTCAACGGCCTGTTTATCGGCGCAGGGCATACGACGTTTTCCTTTATCAACGGCGTTATGGCGGCGCTTTTGGTTCGTATCCCGGTGTGCTATGTGTTTGGGGTGTGGATGAGCCTGGGCCTGTTCGGCATCGGGCTGGGCGCGCCGTTCGCGTCGGGCGTGGCCTTTGTCGTCGGCGTTTTCTTCTTCCTGTCTGGCAAATGGAAGCGCTCGACCATTATTTCCGCCCAGAGCCCGGCCGACGCCGGCGTACAGAAATAAACCTGTCCGCATCAAAAAAGACCCGGTTGTACGGGTCTTTTTTATCTGGGTATCAGCTGCCAATAGGTGGTTTTTTGCAAGCGGCTGGCGATATAGGCCGAACGGAGCTCCACACCGCCCTCCTCCTCGATCTGAACGCGGTAGTTGGGCGACAAAGTGAAGCGGTATACCCTCCCCCCTCCCCAGTCGTTGGAAACAGGGTAAAGCCGCATGGCCTCCAGCTCGGGCGAATCCGGGTAAAGCTGAAGCGGTTCCTCCTCGGGCAGATCGGCAAACGGCGTCCGTTCGGTAAAGCCCGGCCAGCTGGCCACAGCCTCTTCATAGGCGGCCTGTTCGCGCCGGACCTCGTCCATCAGGTCCTGAGCGCGCCGCCACTCTTCCTCACTGAAAAAAGCCGTCACGATATAGGTGCGCCAGTACCCCGGCACATGCTGATACTGATAACGGTTATACCACCAGACCTCCAGATCGCCGTACACCGCTTCAATGACGTCAGGATCGTCAATCACGGCGGCTGGAGCTTCCTGCGGCGGCCCGCCCGCCAGAATATCGCGGTGGCGCGGGCTGACGACAAGCAGCCTGACCGGCCTGTCCAGCTCGACCCGCTCCAGCGAAAACATATGCCCGAAATACCGCGCGCCGTAAACGGCGGCGTTGCCGATAATCCCTCCCACGACAAGGATTGCCACCGTCAGCCAAGCTATATTTTTCACCCGCTGCAACCTGGGCCCAGGCGGACGCCTGTCTTTTTCCTTCCTTTCCCATTTGATCAGCAGCTGGAAAAAAAGGGATATGGGCAGAGTTATAAGAAAAACACTTGCCAGGGCCAACGCCAAGTATGACAAATACAGCAGCATGACCTCTCTCCTTTCTTCGGCCTGCCAGGTGCTTTTGTCTGACGGAGCGCAGGCTTTTTTGTTCCCATTTCCCCTTATGCCACATAGCATGATGAGAGAAAGGGGGCTGCACAATGCCGCTGGAAACAATACCTTATGACCGGGATGCCGCTGTGCGCTACGCGCACAGGTGGGCCTATGGACGCAACCCGAAATACTATGACTTTGAAAAAATAGGGGGAGACTGCACCAATTTTGCCAGCCAGTGTGTGTACGCCGGCTGCGGCGTGATGAACTATACGCCGGTTTACGGCTGGTACTACATCAGCGCGGGGCAGCGCAGCCCTGCATGGAGCGGCGTGCCGTATTTTTATAATTTCATGACAGGCAACGGCGCGCAGGGCCCCTTCGGGCGTGAGGTCGGCCTGGAGGAAGTACAGCCCGGCGACGTTGTTCAGCTGGCCACCATACACCCCGACTATCACCATACGCCGGTTATTGTGGAAATACGCGGCGAGCCGACGCCGGAGAGCATCCTTGTCGCTGCCCATTCCTACGATACCGACAACCGGCCGTTGAGCAGCTACCCTATACGCAAAATGCGCTTTATCCATATCGAAGGAGCACGGCGGTAAAAAAGGCGGCGCCCGAGATCAGGCGCCGTCTGATTTATTTTTTTATTTCGCGTACTCAATAGCGCGGGTTTCGCGCACGACATTGACTTTGATTTGGCCGGGGTAATTAAGCTCTCCCTCGATTTTCTTTGCCAGCTCGCGGGCCAGCAGAATCATTTCGTCGTCCTTGACTTCATCCGGCTTAACGACGATACGGATTTCGCGGCCGGCCTGGAAGGCAAAGCTCTTTTCGACGCCCTTCATGCCGTCGGCCAGCTCTTCCAGCTTTTCCAAACGCTTAATATAGGCTTCGAGGTTTTCGCGCCGCGCGCCGGGGCGGGCGGCGGAAATGGCGTCGGCCGCCTGGACGATACAGGCCACAACGGTCTGCGCCTCCACATCGCCATGGTGGGCGTGGATAGCGTGAATGACCTCAGGGCTTTCGCGGTATTTTTTGGCCAGGTCTACGCCGATGTTGACGTGGCTGCCCTCAACCTCGTGGGTGACGGCCTTGCCGATGTCGTGCAGCAGCCCGGCGCGCTTGGCCAGCGTAATATCGGCCCCCAGCTCGCCCGCCAGCAGGCCGGCAATGTGGGCGACCTCGATGGAATGGTTGAGGACATTCTGCCCATAGCTTGTGCGGTAGCGCATCCGGCCCAGCAGCTTGACAAGCTCGGGATGGATGCCATGTATGCCCGTTTCAAACAGGGCGCGTTCGCTTTCCTGCTTAATGATATTTTCGACCTCGCGACGGGCCTTTTCCACCGTTTCCTCAATGCGGGCGGGGTGGATGCGCCCGTCCAAAATGAGCTTTTCCAGCGCCAGGCGCGCCACTTCGCGGCGAACCGGGTCAAAGCTGGACAGGGTGATAGCCTCCGGCGTGTCGTCGATGATGAGATCAACGCCCGTCAGCGTCTCCAGCGTGCGGATGTTGCGGCCCTCGCGGCCGATGATGCGGCCCTTCATTTCGTCGTTGGGCAGGGGCACCACCGAAACGGTGGCCTCGCTGGCATGGTCGGCGGCGCAGCGCTGGATAGCGGTCGACAGAATCTCGCGCGCCTTCTGATCCGCCTCCTCCTTGAGCTGGCGGTCGATTTCCTTCAGCTTGACGGCTGCGTCATGCCGCGCTTCATTTTCCACCTGCTCGACGAGGTAGTTCTTGGCTTCCTCGGCCGTCAGGCCGGAAATGCGCTCCAGCACCTCCAGCTGGCTCTTCTTCAGCGCGCGGACTTCCTCCTGAAGCTCTTCGGTCTGCTTGAGCTTCTGGCTCAGCTTTTCCTCTTTCTGTTCAATGCTTTCGTACTTGCGGTCAATGGATTCTTCCTTTTGCTGCAAGCGGCGCTCCTGCTTCTGCAGTTCAGCGCGCCGCTCCTTGTTTTCCTTGTCAAACTCGGCCCGGGCGCGATAAATTTCCTCGCGTGCTTCAACGACAGCCTCGCGCTTTTTGCCCTCCGCCGCTTTGATTGCCTCGTTAATGATTCGCGTCGCCTCGTCTTCGGCGCTTCCGATTTCTTTTTCTGCAATTTTTTTCCGATATGTGTACCCTGCAAAAAGACCAATCGCCGCGCCGACCAACAGAGCTAAAACGCAGAATAACCAGGTCATTCCCTGTGGTGGCAAGCTGTTACCTCCTTATATCTTTTCTATGATGATAGGCAGCGCAGCTTTGAGAAAACTACGCAATACTCCATATTATCGTATTTAATTTTATCGCTTTTTGTATACAATGTCAAGGAATTGTTAGGCAATTTTACCGGCTAAAAAAACGCAGCGCTGGCGGCATTTTCTTTGCAACGGCTTTTCCTTTTGCCTTTTTTTCACATTAAATAGCGAAAAACGCCGGGAAACCGGCGTTTTTCTGCTTTGTGCATTTTATGCGCTACTTGGCGAAAAC
>CAJMOV010000042.1 GCA_905215125.1 uncultured bacterium
ATTAAAATTGCAAGCAATATATATTAAATGTTTATAAAAGGCTATTATAAATAGCCCCGGGCTTGAAAATAAAAATATAAACGAGAAAAAATCAGCAGCTCCTGATTTGGCCCGCACGGATCCATTCCCTTGCAAAAACCGGAAATCTTGTTATAATATAACGTGGGAAAATAGTATTCAGGAAGGAGGCCGAAGCATGAAATGCCCCTATTGCGGTTATTTGGAAAGCAAAGTCATTGATTCTCGGCCCAATGATGAAGGGCTGTCGGTGCGCCGCCGGCGGGAATGCCAGCAGTGCGGCAGGCGTTTTACCACCTATGAAACGGTGGAAATGCTGCCCATCGTCGTCGTTAAAAAGGACGGCTCGCGCGAGGCTTTCGACCGGAATAAAATCCTCAGCGGTCTCATCAAGGCCTGTGAAAAGCGGGCGGTGCCGTTGGCCAAGCTGGAGGAGGTGGTCGGCGACATCGAGCAGCAGCTGTTTAATACGCTCAAGCGGGAAATCCGCAGCGAATATATCGGCGAGCTGGTGATGCAGCACCTCAAGGACGTCGACGAAGTCGCTTATGTGCGCTTTGCGTCGGTTTACCGGCAGTTTAAGGATATCAATACCTTTATGGAAGAGCTGTCCAAGCTGTTGGACACAAAAAGATAAAACAACGGTATGGGCGGTTTTGCCCATACCCTTTTGGTTTACAGGATGCTGCGGATCGAGGGGCGGTCAAAGGTGCGTACCATATGCACAAGGGCCTGCAGCTGCAGCAGCTCGGCGTAATACTCGTCATAGGTTTCGAATTGCAGAAAAGCCTCGGCGCGCTGGAAAGCGCTTGTCACCTGGTCGATTTGATCGTGGGCGATAAAGGTGCACAGGTAGGGGTGGTTGTCCTCCCAGATGTCAAAGGCGGCCTGAAGGGCCCGGCCGTCGTCCCGGCCGGTCGCATCCAGAGAGGAAAGGGCGGCGTCCAAGCTGTCCAGCATGTCGTCGCAGATGTTATCGACATAATACAGGTTAAAAAGCCCGCCCCCCAGGATGAGCAGGATGCAGAAAATGGCGACGACGATGCGCCCCATGGCTAATTCTCCTTTCCTGCGAAAATGGTGCTGCCGTTTTTGTCGGCGCAGAGAAAGAAAACATCGGAAAACTGCCGCGCGCCGTTGGCCGCCATGACGCTGTCAAGCCATTTGCGGCTGCGCCCGATGGCGGCGAGGTTTTCCGGCAGGAAATGCCCGTCTGATACGACGAGGTGGAAAGGCTCCTGCGCGCCCGGGGTCAGCGACATCATTTTGGCCGTCACCGGCTGTGCGGAAGCGTTGAGCAGGATGCTGATTTGGCCGTTGGTTTCCACCTGCGCCATGCGCACGTCACGCAGGTCAAATACGTCCTTGAGACGAAGATCCTCCAGCACGTCGTCGATGCTTAAGCGCAGCTTTTTCAGCGCTTTTTGATTGAGAGCCCCGTTTTCGATGATGATGACCGGCTTGCCTGACAGCAGCCGGCGGAAGGGAAGGCTTTTAAGCGAGATGGCGGAAATGATGACCTCGGCTCCAATCAGGGTCAGGATGGGGATGATGCCGTGGGCCAGCGGGATGTCGATATCCTGCATGGGCACCGACGCGACGGCCGAGACCAGGATGGTGATGACCAGCTCGGCCGGCTGCATTTCGCCGACCTGGCGCTTGCCCATCAGCCGGATGGCGATGATGATAAAAATGTATAGAATAAGCGTGCGGAAAAACGGCACCAGCATGGCGTAATACCCTCCCGGCTGACGGATTTTCACACCTTAGTCTGGCGGAAAAAATGGGGAATATGCAGGGAAAGCCCCTTTTCTTTTCACCCGCTGCATGATACAATGGGCACGGCGTAAAAGATTCAGCGCAGTGCCAGGGGAGGTTTGGTATGCAGCAGAATGACAGAAAAAAATGTGTTTCCGCAGCGGAGGCGGCGGCCTGCGTCCGTTCGGGAGACGTGGTGATAACAGGGCAGGGCGCGGCAGTTCCTACCGCCCTGCTGGACGCCCTTTCAGCGCGGGAGGATCTGCGCGGGGTGGAGATCTTTCACGTCCTGACCATGGGGGCGGCGCCGTACTGCCGGCCGGAAATGGCGGAACGCTTCCGTTTTAACACCATCTTTGCCAGCGCTTCGACGCGCGCGGCCGTCCAGCAGGGGCGGGCCGATTTTACGGCGTCCTTTTTTTACCGTCTTCCGGCCCTCATCCGAGAAAGGGGCGCCGACGTCGCCATCATCCAGGTTTCACCGCCCGACAGGCACGGCTGGTGCAGCCTGGGCGTGTCAGTCGATTATGCGCGGGCCGCCGTACAGTCGGCCAGGACGGTCATTGCCCAGGTCAATCGCTGTATGCCCCGTACGCTGGGCGACAGCTTTGTCCATTGGGACGACATTGACATTGCCGTCGAGCAGGACAGTCCCCTGCCTGAGCTGCCGGCCGCCGTGCCAGGCCCGGTCGAACAGGCCATCGGCCAAAGCTGCGCCTCGCTCATCCGCGACGGGGATACCCTGCAGCTGGGCATCGGCGCTATCCCTGACGCTGTGCTGCTGTATCTGGAGGGAAAGAGGGATCTCGGCATCCACTCTGAAATGATATCCGACGGCGTCGTTGGCCTGATTGAAAAAGGGGTTGTCACCTGCCGGAAAAAGACGCTGGATCCGGGCAAATGCGTCGTCTCCTTTCTCATCGGCAGCAAAAGACTGTATGATTTTGTCGACGACAACCCCTTTATCGAAATGCGGCCCGTCGATTATGTCAACGATCCCAACGTCATCGCCCGGCAGGATAATATGGTCTCCATCAATTCCTGCCTTCAGGTCGATCTTTTGGGACAGGTCTGCTCGGAAGCCATCGGCAGCCGCCAGTTCAGCGGCGTCGGGGGTCAGGTCGACTTTGTCCGCGGCGCTTCGATGAGCCGTGGCGGTCGCGCCATCATCGCCATGCCGTCGACGGCAGCCAAGGGCACGCTGTCCCGCGTCGTCGCCCGTCATCCGCAGGGGGCTGTCATCACCACCTCGCGCAACGACGTCGATAGCATTGTCACGGAGTACGGGATCGCCCATCTGCGCGGCAGGACGATTAAAGAACGCGCCGGCGCGCTGGTTTCCATTGCCCATCCCGACTTCCGAGATGAGCTGCGCGCGCAGTATCGTGAGCTGTTCGGCGAAAGCCTGGTATAGCACATATTAAAGAAGGGAAGAAAATTCCATGCACAAAACCAACACCCTGCGTTTGACACAGCTGGCTCTGCTCATTGCCATCCAGCTCGTTTTGTCCTTTACCCCTCTTGGATTTATCATGATACCAGGGATGGTGTCCATCACCCTGATGCATATTCCCGTCATTGTCGGCGGCATTGTCATGGGGCCGCTGTATGGCGGTATCCTGGGTCTGACGTTCGGACTGTTCAGTATGTATAAGGCGACGACGGCAGCAACCAGCGTCATCGACCAAGCCTTTTCACCGTTTCTCAGCGGCAGCCCGATTGCATCCATTGTCATGTGCATCCTCCCCCGCATCCTGCTGGGTGTCGCAGCGGCACTGCTTTACCGAGCGCTGGCGCGTAAGATGAAGCGCCAGGGCCCGGCCATTGCCGTTTCCGCGGCTGGATCCGCCGTCATCCACACGACGCTTGTGCTCGGCCTGCTGTGGGCCTTGTTTGACGGCCTTCCCCTCAAGCAGGTCTTCCTTACCCTGATCAGCGTCAACGGCTTGCTTGAGATCGCTGTCGCCGTTCTGGTTGCAGTGGGCGTCTGCAAGCCCCTTATGCGGGTGCTGGATAAAAAATAGCGCGCCAAATTGTAGAGCGTTCCAGTCGGAACGCTCTTTATTTTCATCACTTTTAGGCTTGTTAATCTTGTTATTTTGCGGTAAAATAAAACAACATGGGGCGGTTTGTGCTGCCCTATGTTCAGGGCGGGTCGAAAGGCCTGTGCACAAAAGGAGATGGGCGGCATTCGTACACAAATTATGGAGATAGGGTTTGACAACGTCACCTTGGACGAGGCGGTTGCCATCGCCATGCATTACATTGAAGCGGGGAAGAGGTGTCGCGTTGTCACACCCAACGCAGAAATCGCACAGCTTTGCAAGCGTGACAGCGCGTTGTGCGAAATCGTTAACACGTCCCAGCTGGTGCTGCCTGACGGCATCGGGGTGGTCTATGCCTCCCGCATCCTGGGCCGGCCGCTCAAGGGGCGCGTTCCCGGCGTCGAGTTTGCCGAAAAGCTGCTGGACAGATTGCAGGGCACCGGAAGGACGGTCTTTTTCCTCGGCGCAAAGCCGGGCGTCGCGCAGAAGGCGGCCGACAAGCTGATGGTCAAGTACCCCGGACTGCGGATTGCCGGCGTGCTTAACGGCTATTATACAGACGATAAAAAGGTCGTAGACAAAATCAACGAAGTGCACCCGGACGTGCTGTTCGTCTGCCTGGGCGCGCCCAAGCAGGAGCAGTTTATGGCGCTGCGCGGAGACGCGATGGACGTCACCCTTATGGCGGGGCTGGGCGGCAGCCTGGACACCTTTGCCGGTGAGGTAAAGCGCGCGCCAGATATCTTTATAAAGCTCAACTTGGAATGGTTTTACCGGCTGCTGTGCCAGCCAAAGCGCATCGGCCGCATGATGAAGCTGCCCGCTTATCTGCTGGCCGCCCTGCGCGCAAAGGGGAGGAAGGAAAATGCTTAAGGTTTTTCTCGTCGCCCACACCCCCATGCCGGAGACCGTCGTTTCCGCGGCGGCCAAGATGTGCTACAGCGACGCTGGGGCCGAAGCCCTGATGCACGGACTGGACGCCGGCGCGGCCGCCCGTTTTTTGCACATGCTGTCCGAGCTGGGGCATGAAAGCCCTGTTGAGCATGCGTCCTTCACCTTTGCGATAGAAGGGGTTTCCCGGTCGCTGCTGGCGCAGATCACGCGCCATCGCATCGCTTCGTTCAGCGTGCAGTCGCAGCGCTATGTGCGGAAGGATGCCTTCGATTATATCATTCCCCCCGAAATTGAAAGGAATAGCGAAGCAAAAGCCCTGTTTGAGGACACGATGGCTCTGCTTCAGCAGCGATACGACGCGCTGAGCGATATCCTGCGCCGGCAGCATACGAGGGAAATGAGGGCCGAAGGCATGGCTGAAGGGGAAGCGGCGAAAAAGGCGGAAAAAGCCGCCATTGAAGACGCCCGCTACGTTCTGCCGAACGCCTGCGAAACCAAGATGATCGTTACGATGAACGCCCGTTCGCTGCGTAATTTTTTCCGTCTGCGCTGCTGCAACCGCGCCCAATGGGAAATCCGTGAGCTGGCGTGGCAGATGCTGGCGCTGTGCCGCAAAGCTGCGCCGGCCCTGTTCGAAAACGCCGGCCCCGCCTGTCTGACCGGCCCGTGCAGCGAAGGAAAAATGTCTTGCGGCCGCATGGAACAGGTGCGCCTGCGAAGCGCTGCCTGCCGGAGAGAAGATCCCAACAACCAAGTGCAAAATAAATAATGGGATGGTAATTTATGCTCAATTTCAGCCCGATAACCATTTCGGACAAGCCGCGGTTTGAGCCGTATCTGGCCTGTAACCGTGTGCGCATCAACGAACGCAGCTTTGCCAGCATGTTCATGTGGGGCCGCCATTACGGCTTTGAAGCCTGCGTCAAGGATGAGGTGCTTTATACCCACTGTCTGCCGGACGACGGCTACCGTATTTTTCTGGCCCCTGTCGGCTGCGGAGACACGACGGAGGCCTTTGAACACATCCACCGCGACTGCCTGCGTATAGGGCAGCCTTACCGCGTTTACTGCGTTTCGCAGGAGGAAGCGGAAGCGCTGGAAAAGCGTTACCCCGGAGCCTTTACCATTGAAAGCGACCGCGACAACTTTGACTATATTTATAACCGCGCCGACCTGGCCGAATTGCAGGGCAAAAAATATCACGCAAAGCGCAACTTTATCAACCGCTTTCTAACGGCGTATGAGGGACGCTGGGCTTATCGCCCTGTCGAGCCGGACCGGGATTTTACCGCCCTGCTGGACTTCCAGAAAAAGTGGCAGAAGGGCAAGGACGGTTCGCACCGTTCCGATTACCAGCACGAACTGTATGCCATTGAGCAGGCGCTGACACACTATCACACCCTGAACATGCGGGGCGGGGTGCTGGAAATTGACGGCGCCGTTGCCGCCTTTACTCTGGCGACGCCTTTGACGGAAGACACCATTGACGTGCTTATTGAAAAGGCCGACGCCGACATCGACGGGGCCTATCCCATGATCAATCGCGAGTTTGTGCGGAATGAATGTACCGATTTTGCCTATATTGACCGTGAGGAAGACATGGGCATCGAGGGACTGCGAAAGGCAAAGCTGTCTTATCAGCCGGCTTTCTTTACAGAAAAGTATATCGTCGCCCCAAAAAAGCAGGGGGAAGCGTTGTGATTCGTCCGGCGGAAGAAAAAGACAGGCCGGCGCTGGAAGAACTGTATAACCTGTGCTTTCCCGGCGAGCCGGATTTTTGCCGGTGGTTTTTCGATTGCGTCTATCGCCCGGGGAATACCCTGGTGCTGACGGAGAAAAACATTCTGGTATCTGCTTTGCAAATGCTGCCCATTATCTTGAGCGATGGCAAGAGACAAGCGAACTGCGGTTACCTGTATGCCGTCGGTACCCGGCCGGAGTATCGCGGCGGAGGTAGGATGGCGCGGCTGCTCGAGGAATCCTTTGCCGTTATGCGCGGGCGGGGCGATTCGCTGGCCGTGCTTATCACGCAGGAGCCGTCGCTCATCCGCTTTTACGCCCGTTTTGGTTTTCAGCCCGTGTTCTCGCGGCAGATGAGACGAACGGACGGCAACCCGTTGCCGCAGGGGTATACAGCGCGTCCGGCGGTGGAAAGAGACATTCCTGTGCTGGATGAGATCTACAGCCGCGGTAGCGCCGGCATCTGGCATCCCCTTCGCAGCGGTGAAGGCTGGAAGCGTATCCTGCGGCAATACGGCAAAGGGGCGCGGGTTTTGCTCGCGCCCGGCGGGCGTATATCCGCATACGCCCTGCTGGAGGAAGGCATCGGGGCGCCTAACGCTACCGAAGCGGCCGGGGCCGATGTCTCGGCCCTGATGGCGGGGGAAGCTGCGCGTCTTGGCACGGGGCCTGCCCAATGGTATGGGCCGTCTTTCAGCTCAGACGGCGAGCAAAATGGCTGCGCCCTGGCGCTGACGGACGAGGGAGAGGAAATCCTGGCCTGCTTCGGTGGCCGAGGGTATCTCAACGTGCTGTTTAATTGACTCCGAAGGGGAAGACTGCATTTGAAAAAAGACCGCATATCCCTTATCGCCGGGTTCACCCCCGCGCTGTGCATGGGGATTTTGATGGGATTTGAATATCTGACGGAAATTGGGGCTCTGCCGGGCGGGCTGTGGATGGCCGCGGCCGCGGAGACAGCCGCTTTCCTGCTGCCGCTGGTGATTCTGCTGCTCATCGGCAGGACGGCGGAAGGGGACAGGCCCCCCTTGCGGTTAAAAGGGACGGTTCCCCATTGCCGCGCATTTGTATTCCTCCTGTCGTTAGCCACCCCATTCGGCGCGTTTCTGCTCAATTACCTGACAGCGTCGCTGACAGGCGCCCAGGCTGGGGCGCAGGGGGGCGCCGCCATGCTGCTTGGCAGCGGGGGTCAGTCCGCGGCAGGGGCTGTTGTTTTGGTCGCCGTCCTGCTTCCGGCAGTGGTGGAAGAGTTATTTTTCCGCCTGGGGCTGATGGGCAGCATGGAATCGGCGGGAACGTGGGCAGCCATATTGATTTCCGCTCTCAGCTTCGCGCTGGTGCACGGAACGGCGGCCAATTTTGCCGGTCCCCTTTTTGCCGGCGTCATATTTGGGTACATGTGCTTTGCGCTGGGCTCGGTTTGGCCCGCGGTATTTGCCCATCTTGTCAGCAACCTGTATGCTTACGGGATCCACTATTTTTCCGGGGTGTACGAGACGTTTGACCTGTGGGGTTACTTCATCCTGGTCAACGTGGTATGCTTTTGCATATTCCTGTATTTTGCCATGCGCAGCCTGGAAAAGCTCATAGAGCGGGGAAAAATCCCCCGCTTCAAAAAGAGTGGGCTGGAACGGTTGGTTTTTGCCTTTCTGTCGCCCGGCTTTCTTCTGCTTGTGCTGCTGTTCTGCCTCAAGACGTTTTATCTTTAGTCCCGAGGCCCGTTGATTACCGGAGGTTGATTATGGAATCCAACAAACGACCCAATTCGTCCCATCAGGCGCCCCGGCATGGGGAGCGGCAGACATCGGGCCGCCAGCCGGCCGCCAAGAAAAAGAAAAAGAGATCTGCTGCCGGCGCGCTGGGCAGCACGCTGAGCTATATCCTTTTTATTCTCGGCATATCGCTGCTGCTGTCGACCTTTATCATCCTGGTGGCCAACGATATGTTTGCCCTGGTCAAGGATGAGCACACCGTCATGCTGGAGTTCGACGAGGATCTCTCGCCCGGCGAGATGGGGAAGCTGCTCAAGGAAAATGATTTAATCAATTACCGCTTTTTCTTTTCAATGTTTGCCAAGCTCAAGCATATTGATTCCTTCCCGAAGGGGACGTTCCAGCTCAGCTCGACGATGGACTACGGCCAGATGATCAGTACCCTGCAGCGCACGTCGACATATCAGGAGACGGTGGTCGTCACCATACCGGAAGGCTATACCATCAAACAGATTGCAGATCTGATGGAAAAGGCCCGCGTTTGCGGCAGCGCCGACTTTATCGAAACGGCCAACACCTATGACTTTTCCCATGAAATGCTGGAGGACGTCCCCATGGTGGAAAACCGGCTGGAAGGGTATCTTTTCCCCGACACCTACGAGTTTTACGTCAGCGACAAGCCGGTCAACGTCATCAACAAGATGCTCAACAACTTTGTCGACCGTTATACTGACGAGATGATCAAGCTGACGGAGGAAAACGGCATGACCATTGCCGAGGTCGTCAATATCGCCTCCCTTATCGAGCGGGAATGTAAGATAGCGGACGAGCAGACGCGGATTTCCGGCGTCATCCACAACCGCCTTGATCACAGCGATCAGTTCCCCTACCTGGACATTGACGCTACGCTGCTTTACGCCATTGGGCATAAGGAAAACCTCACAGCAGAGGATCTGGCCACTGACACCCCGTATAATACGCGCCTGTATAAAGGCCTGCCGCCCACGGCTATCTGTAATCCCGGCATCGGGGCCATGCTGGCCGCTATTTCGCCGGAAGAGCATGATTATTACTATTATGTCGCCAATCCCGAGACGGGCGCGCATGTATTCTCCCGCACGCTAGATGAGCACAATGCCGCCGTTGCTGAGATGAAAGCCCTTGAACAGGAATAGCGGAGGAAGGCGGCCTGAGCTTCTCGCCCCTGCCGGGGACTGGGAAAAGCTGCGTTTTGCCGTCGCCTATGGGGCCGACGCCGTTTATCTGTCAGGCAAGTGCTATGGAATGCGCTCGTCGGCCGGCAATTTTGACGACGATGGGCTGGCAAAGGCCGCCGCCTACTGCCACGAGCGGGGCGTGCAGGCTTATGTCACTGTTAACGTCATGCCGCGGCCAGGGGATCTCTGCGATTTGCCCAGGCATATTTCCGCCGTCGACCGGGCTGGAATCGACGCTGTCATCGTCGCCGACATCGGCATTTTGCAGATGGTCAAGGACATTGCGCCCCGTCTGCGTATACACGTCAGCACGCAGGCAAACGTCGTCAACCAGGCGGCTGCGCGCATGTGGCACAATCTGGGGGCCGACCGCGTCGTTCTGGCGCGCGAGCTTTCGCTGGAGGAAATTGCCGCTATCCGTCTGGATACGCCGCCGTCGCTTGAATTGGAGGTCTTTGCCCATGGCTCGATGTGCATGGCCTACTCCGGGCGATGCGTGCTTTCCAATTACCTGACCGGGCGGGATGCAAACCGCGGCGGCTGCGCGCAGCCCTGCCGCTGGAATTACCGGCTGGTTGAAGAAAAGCGGCCGGGCGAATATTTCCCCGTTTTTGAAGATGACGGCGGCGCTTATATCCTGAGCGCGCGGGACTTGTGCATGGCGCGGCATGTGCGTCAGCTGATGGCCGCCGGCGTCGATTGTCTCAAGCTGGAGGGCAGGGCCAAAACCTTTTATTATGCCGCCGTCGTCACAGGCGCGTACCGCAGGGCTGTCGACCTTGCCCTGCAGGAACAGGGGGCTGACGAAATCGTTTTGTCCGAGCTGGATAAGGTCAGCCACCGTGAATACTCTACCGGGTTTTATTTCGGACCAGGACAACAGCAGTGGCAGACCGACGGGTATTTGCGCGGATGGGATATCTGCGCCGTTGTGCAGGAATCCACACCCGGCGGACGGACCCGGTTTCAGCAGAAAAATAAATGCGCCGAAGGGGACGAGGTCGAGCTGCTCTCCCCCGGCCGTCCGGCACAGAGCTTCACCCTGGGCCCGCTGTTTGACGCAGAGGGCGGACGTATCCCCGCCGCCATACACCCCATGATGCTGTTTGAGACGGCGCTGCCCTTTGCCGCGCCTCCTTTTTCCATAATACGAAAGAAAACCGACTGAAGGATGGATGGACAGATGGAAAACATTGGATTAAACGAGCTGCGTGAGAAATTTCTCAGCTTTTATGAAAGCAAGGGGCATTACCGCCTGAAAAGCTATCCCCTGGTGCCGCAAAATGACTACAGGAGAAAGCATTGCATAAGATCCTGTTGACTGCTTCAGGTGGCCCGTTCAGA
>CAJMOV010000043.1 GCA_905215125.1 uncultured bacterium
CATGGCAGCTGTCAACGCCGACTTTTTTGACATGAACACCGGCATCCCTACCGGCATGCTCATTCAAAACGGTCGCCTGTGCGTTTCCGATGGGCAATGGAACGCCGTCGGCTTCCTGTCTGATGGCAGCGTTATCGCCGGCACGCCGGGGCTAAAAATGTCCCTGACCGATCCCAACGGCCTCGAGCGGCCCATCTATGCCCTGAACAAGGTGCGCACCCAGAAAGGCATTTACCTTTACACCTCTGATTTTGCCTCGACTACCAAGGTGACAGCGGCGGGCGTACAGGTGGTTTTGCAGCTGACGCCAGGCGATACCCTGCGCCTGGGGCAGCCGCTGACGGCCACCGTCGCTCAGGTGGTGACGGGCAGCACCGCCGTTGCGCTCAATAAAGACCAGATGGTTCTGGCGCTGAGTGAAAAGAACACGTCAGGCACCACCCTCGGCGGGTTGGAGGTGGGGCAGACGGTGACCATCAACGCATCGACATCCGACCCGCGATGGCACGACGCCGTCTTTTCCTGCGGCGGGGGCGATATTCTGCTGCGCGACGGCCAGCTGACATCAGCCGCGACGACGGGTAAAGCCCCGCGTACGGTCCTGGGCGTCCGTAGCGACGGCTCGTGCGCCATTCTGGTCTGCGACGGCCGGCAGAGCGGCTTGGCCGACGGCATCAGCCTGCGCGACGCCGCGCTTCAGCTGCAGGCGCAGGGCTGCACCACCGTCATCAACCTGGACGGCGGCGGCTCGACTATCATCGCCTCTCGTCAGAACGGCGGAAAGACAGTCCCTGTCATCTCTTCGCCTTCGGACGGCTCAGCGCGCAAGTGCGCCAACTTCATCGTCTTTGTCAACGGCGGCGACAAGACGGCGCCGGCCTCCACCATCGCCGTTTACCCGCAGGATGCCCTCATTCTGGCAGGCGCGCAGGCCGAGCTGTCCTCTCTCAGCTTTAACCCCGATTATTTCCCCAAGGATCTGTATGCGTCCGGCTTTACCGTGACCTCCGGCGGCGGAAGCGTGGAGGGAAATACCTTTACAGCACCGCTGGAGGCAGGGGTTTCGACCGTTGGCGCCCTGTCAAATGGGCTCTCCTCACAGGACGCTGTTTTTACCGTTTATGACACCCCGCCCAAGATGTCGGTGGTGCGCCGCGGCAGCGAAACGCCGCTGACCAGTCTCAGCCTGTCGCCCGGCGAGCAGGTCGAGCTGGACGTGTTGTGCTCGGATGGAATCCGCGATATCATTTCACAGAATAACCTCTTCACCTATACCGTCATCGGAGGCGCCGCGACAGTGACGGACGACGGCCTGCTGACCGCCGGCGGCGCGCCCGGGCTGGAAGGCACCCTTTCCGTCAGCTTCGGCAGCAAAACGGTCAACATCCCCATCACAGTCGGCAAGGCGTCCGACCTGCTGGAGGATTTTGAAGGAAACACCCAATGGACGGCGTCGTCCACATATGACGTGACAAGCGCCGCCTGCACTGTGTCGCAGTCGCCTGAAAACGCCCGCTACGGCTTTGGCAGCCTGTCGCTGACCTATCATACAGCGGCCGCCGGCCTGCCGGAAACTATTCGCTTCTCGTCGGCTTCGGCATACAAGCTGGGTTCCGGCGCATATTCCGTCAGTATGATGGTCAAGGGCAGCGGCAGCTTCAGCGCCGACTTTACAATGAACGATGGCAGCGTCGTCTCGGTGCCCCTCTCCCTTCAGTCGACAGGCGAATGGCAGTATGTGTCGGCCCGCGTCCCGTCTGGCGCAAAGGCCTTCCTCGGCCTGTCGGCGACGGTCAGCAGCGTTTCCTCCGGCAGCCTGCTTGTCGACCAGATCATGTGCCATTACAGCGATGCTCCCGCCGATCTGACGCCGCCGGTCCTGACCCTGTCGGCGGCCGACGGGCAGCTGACAGGAACCGTCGTCGACAGCTACGCCCTTCCGCTGACGGCCGACATGATCTCCCTGACGCTGGACGGCCAGCCGCTGGAGTTCAGCTTTGACAGCACGACCGGCGCTTTAAGCGCCGCCCTGCCCACAGACGGCGGGATGCATCACATCGTCCTGACGGCGCGCGACGCCTACTATAACCGCGCCAGCCAAAGCATCACTGTCGGCGAAATCACAGAAGGGGTTTTCGCCGACCTGACGGCCACCAATCACTGGTCTCGGCAGTATGCTGAATATCTGTGCGCCCACGGCATTTTTTCACAGGATACCAACTTTTACCCCGATAACAATGCCACCAACCAAATGGTAGCCACCTTAATTTCCCGTTACCTGGGGCTGGATACCAGCCAGTACAGCAGCGTCTCCCTGCCCTTTGCCGATGTGGGCGACATCGCCGACTGGGCGCTACCCCATGTCAAGGCGCTGTACGCCGAGGGGATTATGAAGGGAACCGTTGTAAACGGCGTCTCCCTGTTCCAGCCAAACGGCACAACGACGCGCGCCCAGGTCATGACGGTCATCGGCCGCACCATCGAGCGCGGGTATCAATATACCACTCCCGCCTTTGACGACTTTTCTTCCGTGCCCTATTGGGCGCAGGATCATGTCAGCCTGCTGGTCAGCATGGGGGTCGTCTCCGGCGTTGGCGGCACGAACAATATCGCGCCTCTCGAACCCATTACCCGTGGACAAATAGCGTCTATTTTCTACAATTTGTATTGATATTAGACAAGGAGTGACCTGCTGTGGATCTCAAAGAGCGCGCGCTTGCGGCCCATGCGCAGTGGAAAGGCAAGCTGGAAATTGTCCCGCGCTGCCCTATCCGCTCCTACGACGATTTATCCATTGCCTATACCCCCGGCGTCGCTGAGCCCTGCCTGAGGATCAAAGAGGATGTCAGCCTGTCCTATACCTACACCGGCCGCGGCAACCTGGTCGCCGTCGTCACAGACGGCAGCGCCGTGCTCGGTCTTGGCGACATCGGGCCGGAAGCCGGTATGCCGGTGATGGAGGGCAAGTGCGCCCTGTTCAAGGCCCTTGCCGGCGTCGACGCCATTCCCCTGTGCATCCGCAGCAAGGATGTGTCAGAAATCGTCCGCACGGTCGAGCTCCTGGCCGGCTCCTTCGGCGGCATCAACCTGGAGGACATCGCCGCTCCCCGTTGCATGGAAATCGAGCGCCAGCTCAAGCAAAAATGCGATATCCCGGTATTCCACGACGATCAGCACGGTACGGCCATAGTCGTCGCGGCCGCCCTGATTAACGCCTGCAAGCTGACGGGCAAGTCTGTCTCCGCCCTGCGCGTCGCCATCAACGGCGCGGGCGCGGCGGCATTGGCCATCGCCCGGCTGCTTCTCTCGCTCGGCGTTCCCGACATTGTCCTCTGTGACAAATTCGGCCTTTTATATGAGGGCAACCCTGACATGAACAGCGAACAGGCCATGGTGGCCCGTCTGACCAACCCGCGCAATGTGCGCGGCAGGCTGCGTGACGCCGTCGCAGGGGCCGACGTCTTTATCGGCGTATCTGCACCCAGCTGCCTGACGGCGGAGGAAGTATCGCTCATGGCCGACGGGGCCGTCGTCTTCGCCATGGCAAATCCCGTACCGGAAATCCTGCCTGAGGAGGCCCTGCGCGGCGGGGCCTATATCGTCGGTACGGGGCGGTCGGATTACCCCAACCAAATCAATAACGTCATGGCCTTTCCCGGCGTTTTCCGCGGCGCGCTTGACGTGCGCGCCAGCGACATCAATGAGGAAATGAAGCTGGCGGCCGCATATGCCATCGCCGATCTGGTCCCGGCGGACAAATTGACGCGGGAGAACATCATGCCGCCTGCCCTTGAACGCGACGGACACAGACAGGTGGCGGCGGCTGTGCGCCAGGCCGCCATCCGTTCAGGCGTCGCCCGGATCTAAGACAGCGGCCAGAGAGAGGATCTTCTGATATATGAGAATTGTCATTGTGGGGGACGGTAAGGTCGGCTACACGCTGACCGAGCAGCTTTCCAAAGAAGGGCATGACATCGTTGTCATTGATCAGAACCCGCGTGCGCTCCAGCAGTCCATCAACGTGCTGGACGTCATTGGTATACAGGGTAACGGCGCGTCCATCGACGTGCTGCGCCAGGCCGAGGCCAACCGCGCCGATCTGGTCATCGCCGCCACCTCGTCGGACGAGGTCAATCTGCTCTGCTGCATCATCGCCAAAAAAATCGGGGCGCAGCATACCATCGCCCGCGTGCGCAACCCTGAATATACCCGCCAGCTCGCCATGATGAAGGACGTATTCGGCATGTCCATGGTCATCAACCCCGAACAGGCGGCCGCCTATGAAATTTCGCGCGTGCTCCGCTTTCCTTCCGCGAGCAAAATCGACTCCTTTTCCAAGGGCCGTGTCGATCTGGTGGAAATCCGCGTTGCGGAAAACAGCCCGCTCGACGGCGTCCCCCTGCATGCGCTGTACCAGAGGTATAAGGTTAAGGTCCTGATCGTCGCCGTCCAGCGAGGCAGCGACGTCTTTATTCCCGACGGTAATTTCGTCCTGCACAGCGGGGATCGCGTCCATATCACCGCCACGCCAGCGGAAATTGAAGGCTTTTTCCGGGCCATCGGGCTGATATCGCATAAAATCAAATCGGTGCTCATTGTGGGCGGTGGGCGCATTACCTTTTACCTGGCCAAAATCCTGCTCGAGCTCAATATGCGGGTAAAAATCATTGAAATCAACCGCGACCGCTGCACCAAGCTGTGCGAGATGCTGCCGGGCGCCGAGATCATCTGCGGCGACGGCACGACGGAAGAGCTTTTGCTGGAGGAGGGCATTGAACACACCGACGCCTTCATCGCCCTGACCGACATTGACGAGGAAAATATCATCCTGGCCATGTACGCTGCGGCTAAGACCAAGGGCAAGGTCGTCGCCAAAATCAATCGCATTTCCTTCTTGGAGATCATCGGCAGCAGCGGCATAGAAACAGTTATCTCCCCCAAATACATCACCGCCAGCCAAATCATCCGTTATGTGCGCGCGCTGTGCAATTCCATCGGCAGCAGCAAGGTGGAAACGCTGCACCGCATTGTCAATAATCAGGTTGAGGCGCTGGAGTTCAAGGTAGGCGAACGCTCCCGCGTCATCGGCAAGTCGCTGACCGAGCTGGATACCAAGCCCAATCTGCTCATTGCCTGCATTGTGCGGCGCGGAAAGACCATCATCCCCCGCGGCAGCGACCATATTGAAAAGGGCGACAGCGTTGTCGTCGTGTCGGCCAGCCGCAGCGTGCGGGATCTTGACGACATTTTGCGGTGACGCAGCCATGAACCACAGAATGATCATCCGCACCACCGGCCTTATCCTGCGCATCGAAACAGTGCTGCTGCTTCTGCCGGCCGCCGTGTCTCTGCTGTACGGCGAGCATGAAATGCAGTACTTTCTTTTTGCCGCAGCGCTGGCCCTGCTGGCCAGCCTGCTGCTGACATGGAAAAAGCCGCGGACCAGTGTCATTTACGCGCGGGAAGGGTTTATCATCGTGGCGCTGTCCTGGGTGGCGCTGTCCATCTTCGGCGCCCTGCCCTTCTACCTGAGCGGAGAAATCAAAGGCTTTGTCAATTGCCTGTTTGAAACGGTTTCCGGCTTTACCACCACAGGGGCCAGCATCCTGACACAGGTTGAGCCGCTGTCGCGCGGCATGCTGTTCTGGCGCAGCTTTACCCACTGGATCGGGGGTATGGGCGTTCTGGTCTTTGCCCTTGCCATTCTGCCCATGGACGAAGGGCGGCCCATGCACATCCTGCGCGCTGAGGTCCCCGGTCCGACGGTTGGCAAGCTGGTTCCCAAAATGCGGTCAACCGCCATGATTTTATACGGCGTCTACCTTGCGCTGACCGTGGCGGAAATCATCGTCCTTTGTCTTGGCGGCATGGATCTGTATGACAGTGTCGTCAACTCCTTTGCCACGGCAGGCACGGGCGGCTTTTCCGTTCTCAACGCCAGCATCGGCGGTTACAACAGCCCGTACGCCGAATGGGTTATTGGTATTTTCATGCTGCTTTTCGGCATCAACTTCAACCTGTTTTATCTGATGCTGCTGGGAAAGCTGAAAAGCGCTTTCAAAAGCGAAGAGCTGCGGTGGTATTTGCTTATCGTTCTGGCTTCGACGGCGGCCATCGCCATCAATATCTCCCACCTGTTCCAAAGCGCCGGTGAAACGCTTCGCGCCGCCTTTTTCCATGTATCCTCCATTATCACGACAACGGGCTTCGCCACCATGGATTACGAGGTCTGGCCGACGTTTTCCAAGATGATCCTGGTGCTGTTGACCATTGTCGGCGCCTGCGCCGGGTCGACAGGAGGCGGCATCAAGGTATCGCGTCTGATTATCCTGCTCAAATCCATTGTGCAGGAAATCCGCAAGCTGCTGCACCCCCGCGTCGTCAAAAACATCAAATTTGAAGGGCGCCTGGTCGATGCCGAAACGCTGGAGGGCGTAGGGATGTTCTTTTCCGCCTATATCTTCCTGCTTCTGGGATCGATGCTGCTTGTTTCTGTTGCCGGCTTTGACCTGACGAAAACGTCAACGTCGGTTCTGACATGCGTCGGCAACGTCGGCCCCGGCTTTTCCATGGTCGGGCCGGCCGGAAATTTCTCCGCCTTCTCCCCCCTGTCCAAGCTGGTGCTTTGCTTTGACATGCTGGCGGGACGGCTGGAGATCTTCCCCATGCTCATTCTGCTCGCCCCGTCGACATGGAAAAAGAAATAAGGTGCGGACGCCCGCATCCCTTTTTCAGGAGCTTAATATGATTTGCATCAGAAATGAAGAACCGAGGGACTATTCCGCTGTAGAGCGCGTCACGCGAAAGGCGTTTTACAACCTGTATGTTCCCGGATGTACAGAGCATTATTTGGTACGCACCATGCGCGGACATCGGGATTTTATTCCCGAGCTGGATTATGTGCTTGAGCTTGACGGTGAGATCATCGGCAGCATCATGTATACCCGTGCCAAGCTGACGGATGAATGGGGCGGCGAAAAAGAAATTTTGACTTTCGGCCCGCTGTGCATCGCACCCGAGCATCAGCGCCGCGGCTATGGCCGAATGTTGATTGAGCATTCCTTTCAGCGTGCCGCCGAGCTTGGATATGATACAGTGGTCATCTTTGGCAGCCCGGCAAACTATGTCGGACGCGGCTTCAAAAGCTGCATAAGGCACAATGTCTGTATAGCAGGCGGAAAATATCCCGCCGCGATGCTGGTCAAGGAATTAAAGCCGGGCGCGCTGGACGGCAGGAAATGGACGTATCGTGAAAGCCCTGCCATGGCTGTCAACGCAGAGGAGGCGCTGGCTTACGACAATGCGCTGGAAAAGCTGGAGAAAAAACACCATCCCAGCCAGGAGGAATTTTATATCTTGAGCCATTCCTTTATCGCACAGACGGCGCTGTAAGGAAGCTCCCGCACAAAACAGTAAAAAAGCCTGCGCAGGGCTTGGGCCTGCGCAGGCTTTTCAATTTTTCTGTCAGCAGCCCCAAAAAGCTCGATGCCTATCACGCCAGCCCCTCGAGATATTCCTCCAGGCAGACGCCCTGTTCGGTTATCGCTTTAGCCGCTTCCTTTCCGACAAAACGATAATGCCATGGCTCATAGGCAATGCCGGTCAGCTCGCTTTTATCCGACGGATAGCGGAGGATAAAGCCGTATTCATGGCAGTGCTCCATCAGCCACTGCTGCTCGGGCGTTTCCTCCTGCTTTTCATCCAGACGCTGGTATGAGCTTGCTACAATGTCGACGGCAAGGCCCAGCTGATGCTCGCTGGTATCAGGCGGCGCCACCCAGCGGGCGGCTTTGCTTTCCGCCTCTGCCCTGCCGTACCCCATGTCTATGTAGGACTGCACCTTGTTGCTGTACAGCGTCTGCTGCTTCTGCCGCGTGCGATAAGACGAACAAACGACGGGATCCAGCCCCTGCTGCCGCGCGGCGTCCAGCATGGCCTCCAGGCTGGACGCAATACGCGCGTCGACGCGATGCCCGCCGGAAATGTCGGCGAGCTCCGTTTCAAAGCCGTCAGGGATGGGGTTCTGGGCGTTGACCAGAATCATGTTCCACGCGCCTGCCTGATTGGATGCTGAATTATCAGGCAGGGCTTGGCCGTTCCGCAGCGCGCGCCCCCCTGCAAGCAGCAGAACGCCGATGATAAGCAGCCCTGAGCTGCGTAGAATAACATGTCTTTTGTAGGTTTGTTTTTTTCGCATTTTCAGACTCCTTTTTTGGTGCACCCCGATAAAAAAGGGGATAGCACGCCTGTGCTACCCCCTTTGTCCTGTTTTCCAGTTTACAGCAGCTCCGCTAGCAGAATAGCCGCGTCGGCACGGGTGATGGTGTCATACACGCCGATTTCGCGAGGCAGCTCAACCGGGCTGCCGCAATAGGTGGCGATATAGCCGGCCAGCTCGCCGCCAGTGACCGCAGCGTCGGGGTTGTAAGCGCCCTCTCGCTGGAAAATGTTCAGTGAAAAAGCCCAGTTGGCGGCGTCGTAATACCAGGCCGCGGTGTCAAGGCTCTGAGCGCTGACCTCTGTGACAACGGGACTGCCGGCCAGTCGATACAGTAGCACGGCGGCTTCTGCCTGGGTTAGCACATCGTCGGTGCCAAAGCAGCCGTCCCCCTTGCCATTGATAATCTGTTCACGGTACAGGGCCATAACGGCGTCATACGCGCGATGATCGCGGGGCAGATCGCTGAAAATGGGAGCCTGATCGACAACGACCACATAATCGCTGGCCAAACGGACGACCTGGGGAATACAGCGGGCGTTGGCGCTGTCGGAAATGGGGTCGCCGTCTTTGCGAATTTGCAGGGAGTACCGGCCCGGCTGGGACTGAGGCAGGGCCAGCTGCCCGTCGGAATCGGTCGTGCCAGCCTCCTCGCCGCCCCAGTAGACGGTGACGTCACCGACAGGCTCCTCAACCTCGCTCCACTCGCCGTTTTCCCCCTCCTTCCAGCTCTTGGCTGTGATGGTCAGCAGGCCGTCGTCCACGCTGATAATGGGATAAACCGTGTTGATATCGCCGTAATAGAGCACGACGTCTTCGCCGCCGGTCAAAACATATTCACTCATGCTGACAGAGGGGGATTCGCCGTTGACGGCATAATTCCAGCCGCCATAGGTTCCCATACCCTCTTCCTCTCCGAAAATGGAGGAGAAGTAAGCGCCATACGCCCCTTCCGTTTCCTCATAATGTCCCTCGCCGATAAACTGGCGGACAGCGTCGGCAACGGTGACAGGGCCGTCCGAAGGAGGCATGGTAGCCGTCTTCCAATAGGCCAGGTTTTCAGAAATTCCCTCTACGCGAAGGGAAAAGGTAATGCCGGCTGTCTCCAGTCCGGCCGCCGCTTCAGAGACAGAAGTGTCGGCCGCCATGACGGGCATGGCCAATACAAAAGCCAGCAGTAAAATGATGCTTGCTATTTTTTTCATTGCGTTTCCCCCACTGTTCAGTTTCATAATGTATTGCAGCCAGCCTGTCCGCACTTTCTCTAGCGGGCGGACGCGCCCCCGTCCCTTCAGGGCTGGCGGCCCCAAGGCGTCAGAGCGCACGCCCGCACAGCAGGCGGGCTGTTGTTTAAATCTCCTGCCGTCCCTCCAGCGCGCGAGTCAGCGTCACCTCGTCGGAAAACTCAAGGTGGCCCCCGACGGGGACGCCGTAGGCCAGCCGCGTCACCCTGACCCCAAACGGCTTGAGCAGGCGGGTGATATACATGGCCGTCGTCTCCCCCTCGGTGTCAGGATTGGTCGCCATGATGACCTCGCGTACATCGGTGTCGGCCATGCGGCGCAGCAGCTCCTTGATGCGGATATCCTCCGGCCCGATACCGCTCAGGGGGGAAATGACCCCGTGCAGGACGTGATATGTCCCGCGGTATTCCCGCGTGCGCTCGATGGCAAGCAAATCCTTGGGGTCGCTGACGACGCAGATGGTACCGCTGTCGCGGCTTTGGTCGGCGCAGATGGGACAAACGTCGCCTTCCGTCAGGTTTTGACAAATTTTGCAGGTGTGAATCTGCCTGCGCGCCTGCAAGACGGCGTCGGCCAGTTCTTCCGCCCCGCCTTCCGGCATGGAAAGGACGTAAAAAGCAAGCCGCTGGGCGCTTTTGTGCCCTATGCCGGGCAGACGCTCAAACTGTTCGATCAGCTTTTCCAGCGGCGGCGCGAAATATTTCATGCTGGCTCAGAAGGGCAGTCCGGGCATGCCGCCCGTCAGTTTCTGCATCTCGCTGGCAGTCGTCTCCTCGCACAGCGACATCGCCTCGTTGACGGCCGCCATGACAAGGTCGGACAGCATTTCGATATCCTCCGGGTCGACGACCTCGGGCGAAATCGTCAGGCTTTTCAACTGTTTGCGGCAGACGACCGCCGTCACCGCACCGCCGCCTGCGCTGGCTTGAAATTCGCGGTTTTCCAATTCCTCCTGCAGCTTCTGCATGTCCTGCTACATTTTCTGCGCCTGCTTCATCAGGGCGTTCATGTTAAAGCCGCCGGGCATTTT
>CAJMOV010000044.1 GCA_905215125.1 uncultured bacterium
ATCATTGGCGTTTCCTCAATACAGGAAGCGCTGCACGCTGGGTTCAGAAAGTAAATCACAAATACAAAGACCGTGCGTGACATGCTTCTATGCGCTGCAGGCACAGCATACACTCGGCTGCATTTTACGTTTGCAGGGGTTTTCCGGCAGATCTGCTTTCGCTGGATAAAAATAGAACGGCATTTATTGCTGAGAGACAGGCCAAATGGTCTGTCTTTTTATTTTATTCTTTGATGTCCACACGTTTGACAAAATAAGCGCAGGACGCGCCCGATTGTCCCGGCGACGCTGCATGGGTCAGGCTGCATTCCCCATCGAGACAGTAGATACAATTTTTTTCGTTGCAGATAATTGGCAAAAATGATCACCTCGCCGCGTTTTGACACTGGTTATATTTTGGCTGATACTGAGTAAAATATAAGGGTGCTGACGATACAAATGAGAAGGGTGGAGGGGAACTATCAAAGCGCTGATCGCCGTTGCTTTATGTATTCTTGTGGTTTTCGGTATGTATTTTTTTAGTCCCTATTATTCTGACAAGCAGGTCACGCAGGTCACTGTCTCGCTTCCCATAAAAACAGGGATCACCGATTATGTCATTTTACGTGGAACGCTTGTTGAAAAGGCCCGTCAAAACGTTTATGGAAGCGGGCCCGCTCAAATAGACGCCGTGTATGTTCAGGTCGGGGATTTCGTCAAAAAAGGACAGCCATTGATGATGCTGACTGCACTTGCCGCAGACGAGCAAGCCTCTGATATTCTATATAATGAAGTTTACGGCGCTGTTTCTCAAGCAGATCCGGGACGAATTTTGGACGGCGACACAGGAATTTCTGACGATTTGGCCGCTATCGTATCTTCAGCGGTGAGTGGCATCCGAATCCCCTCCAACAAAGAAAGGCCGGAATCTGAGACCCTGTACAGTCCAATTGATGGCGTCGTCATGCAGCTTTGCGGCGAGCCAGGAAATGAAATCAGCGGTATTTTGCCGTGTGCAGTTGTGTCCGATTTTGACCAGTTAGCCGTCAAGGCACAGATATCAGAGGCTTCTGTAAGCCGAGTCCAGGAGGGAATGGACTGCATTGTCACCGTTGATGCACTGACGGGAGATAAAGCCCTGGACGGTCACATTTCAAGCATTATGCCGTACGGCCAAAAAACCAGTACTTTAGTTCAGTCTGGAGAAGTAAAAACAGATGTCTTTATAGATGTTTCCAACTCCGAAGGGCAGCTTAAACCAGGGTACAGCGCTCAAGCAAGGGTAGCTGTCGGAAGAAAAAACGATGCGTTGGTCATCCCATATACATGTATTTCACAAGATGAAACGCAGCATGAATATGTTATGGCAGTGGAACAGGGAAGAGCCGTCAAAAAATATATCACTGTAGGATATGAAATGGAAGACAGCGTGGAAATTTTATCAGGAATTGAAGAGGATGCCCTGCTCATCAGCTCGCCGGAAACGGTCCGTCACGGTGAACGGGTTACTGTGAAGGTGAGTGGATCTTGAAGAAGCTGGATATTTGGATTTTGGCTATGCAGAACGTGCGCTCCAGTGGAATAAAGAGTTTTTTATGCGCATTGGCTGTTTGCGTCGCTATTTGTTCTACCTGCCTGATTTTCGGACTGGGGCAGGCAGCCGAGCAAGCCATTACTGCAGAAATTGATCAAGCAGGATTGGGAGGAATCGCTTTTTACAGCGCCCAGAAGGACTATTATTTTGACCTGCAGCAGGCAGCAGCTGTCAAAAGCAGCAGCCAGTCAATCAAAGCGGCGATGCCGCTGGCCATACAGTACGGCAGCGTCGGTATGCGCAATCGAAGTGAAACGGTCGCATCGGGTATTATCGGTGTCAATGAGGAGCTTCCCGATATTTTTCACCTCAACCTTTTGTATGGCCGCATGCTGCAAAAAAATGATATTTCCAACAGTAAAAATGTCATTGTTATTGAAAGCACCGTGGCAGAAAAGCTGTATCAGCGTGAAAATATTGTAGGGAAAAAGCTGCTGGTCAGTATTGGCAGCAACAGCGATTATTTTGAAGTAATTGGTATTATTGAGCCGCAGACTGAAGGGCTTGGTTATCTGACTGGCGGCAAAATTCCCAATGTTGTTTATCTTCCATATACGTCGCTCGATCTGCTTGTAGGGGAAAAGACAACCGATATGCTGGCAATTAACTGTTTTGCCGACGCAAATTTGGATCAATCGGCCAACGAAGCCGCCCGATATTTGTCTTTGAGCGAGCCAGGCATCGGTTTTGAATATGAAAATCTCAATGGATACACAGACACATTCAAAAAAATAGTTAAAATTATAACGATTTTTATTTCTATCGTAGCGGCCATTGGTTTAGTTGTCGGCGGACTGGGTGTTATGAACTCGATGGTGTCTTCTGTCGAACAGCGGACGCAGGAAATTGGCATTTATATGGCGTTGGGCGCGACCAGTGCAAACATTCTGAGATGCTTTCTGTATGAAGCTGTGATTATCTGTATGTTAGGGGGATTTGCTGGCGGTGTGCTATCAATGGGAGTATTTGCTGTCATCCATTCATTATTTCCCGAACTCATTCATCCAATGCAAGGCATTATAACCAGTGTAGCAGGCGCAGCGGCTTGTGGTCTGATGTTTGGAATCCTGCCCGCGTACAAAGCATGCAGACTCAACCCCATTGATGCAATAAGAATTGATTAGTCCAAACAATCGAACGGCGTTCCGATGATGGCTGGGTTATGCGACTAAGGTAGTGCAGCAAAATTGTTCCATTGCAAGATGTACAAGATAAAACGCAGTACCCGCGAGGATAGAATTCTGGCCGCGCTGGAAGATATCTCGCGGCGTCTTGATAAACTGGGAAAATAGTCTGCTTAATTATACAAAACTTTTATTTTGTTTAATTACTTGGCATCCTCTTCCAACTTGGCCAAACGTCTGGAAATATCGTTCAGAGCCTCCAAAATCTTATCTTCCCTTGTGCTGCGCTTTATCCTGTACACCTTACGGCGGTATTTCGGGATGAAAAAATCACACTTGTACCGAGGACAGGCACCACGCATCAGCGACCGCAGACAGAAGTCCAGCGGGCTTTGAAACCAATGGCGGCCCGCTGGACACTGAATATTCGAACAAACCTCACACAGGCAGAAATAACAATTATTTGGCTGACTGACCATCATCAGGACCTTTCTTGGAAATAATCTGCTCAGTGGCATATATACGTATTACAGCCGGTCACTTGGTATAACGGCGGCACTGTTTTCGACTTTCTGAACATATCCCAATCATTTCCATTGCTCTGCTTAGAAAAACTTCTTCGCTCGTGTTCCGGTACATCAATTCAAAGATTGCTTCCGTTCCAGCTAATCTATGGCAAACGATATGTACTTCACGCAAAGGCATCCTGAAAGACGCCTTTGCGTTCGGTTTATTGTTCCTTGTGACTTTGTTCTATCTGCAGCAAAAACTGCTTAACGTTTAAACCGGATCCGTAACCGGTCAGCTTTTTATCAGCCCCAATGACACGATGGCACGGTACAACAATGCTGATAGGATTATGATGGTTTGCTTGACCAACCGCCCGGAACCCTTTTGGCGTTCCGCAGCGTTCAGCGAGCATTTTATAAGAAATGGTTTTACCATATGGAATGTCACAAAGATTTTTCCAAACCCGGGTATAAAACTCAGTTCCATAAAGTTTGACGTTAATATCAAAGCTCTTGCGCTGACCGGAGAAATACTCGTCCAGCTGAACGATGGTTTTTAGAACCTCGGGATTAAGTCCAGCGGCATACTGGATCTCACCAAATGTTTTGGCTAAAAATTGGTTGCAGTCGTCAAATCCACCTTGGTAAAAATCCACCCTTATGATATAATTGTCTTCAGCGATGATCTGTATGGGACTGATGGGTGATTCCATAGTTCCTTTGTAGAACAAACCAATCCACTCCTATTTTCTTTTTAGAGGGCTTTATTAATGAACAACTGGCAAGACGCTTCTCCCCTTTTGCGGGAATATCTGACCTATATGGAAACTATTATGGGACGTTCCCATAAAACTGTCAATGAGTATTTTTTAGACCTGCGCACTTTTTTTCGCTTTTTACTGCAAAAAAGGGGGCTGCTCGAACCGGATGTTCCCTTTGACGATATCTCAATTCAAGGCGTTGACCTCGCTTTTGTCAAAAGTGTAACTCGTACCGACCTGTTAGACTACCTTCTGTTTGCTGCCAATGAGCGGCCCAAATATCACAAAAGCAAGCAAACAACATATGGGAATCAATCCAAAACACGTGCGCGAAAGGTATCGGCACTGCGTTCTTTTTATCGTTATTTATGTGAAAAGCAGCGCTATTTTGAGGAAAATCCCACGCTAAGCTTGGATATACCCAAATCAAAAAAGACATTGCCCAAGTTTTTGACCCTTCAAGAAAGTCTCGACCTTCTGCAAGCGGTAGAAGGGCCTTATCAGGAACGGGATTACTGCATCCTGACGCTATTTCTCAACTGTGGACTGCGTGTATCGGAAATGGTGGGCATCAATCTGTCCGATATCAGCGAAGATAGGCTGCGCGTGCTTGGAAAAGGGAATAAAGAGCGGTTTGTCTATCTCAATGAAGCCTGTTGTCAGGCGCTGAAAGCCTATCTCCCCTATCGTCTCGCGCCCCTTCCTGAGGCAAAAAATGCCCTGTTTATCAGTCGGCAGCGCAAGCGCATTAGTGTACAGACCGTCAAATGGCTTGTCGGAAAATATTTGGGCGAAGCGGGACTGTCACAAAAGCACTGCTCAGCCCATAAGCTCCGGCATACGGCGGCAACGCTGATGTATCAGAACGGCGTTGATGTACGCACTCTAAAAGAGGTTTTAGGCCATGAAAACCTAGATACTACTATGATTTACACACACGTTGTCGATCAGAATTTACGCGATGCCGCAGAGAAAAATCCCCTTGCTGGAGTCAGTCCGCCGAAAAAACGAAAGTCCGGACAGTCAGGAAATGATAAGCAGGACTGAGCGAGCCAGCGGAGGCATCAAATAGGCATATAAAAGAGATGCAACCAAAATAAACGTCAAGCACAGTGCGGCGGCCAGATAATAGGCTGGATCCATGGATGAACGGATGCCTGTCGTTCGTCCAACCCTGCCCGACCAAGCTGCAGACAAAGAAAAGGATTGAAGCGACAGAAAAAATAGGCAGGCTGTAATAACAAAGCTGGATAAAAATTCAGTTATGATGGCAGGCAGATATCCCTGCGCCCCATAAACCTGGATAAAAGCGGTGACATTGAAAGCGACGGTAAATCCGCGCACCAAAAAAACTGCTGGAATGACCAGCGTGCCTGCTTTTCCAAACCCGCAAAAGAAAATGAGTGCCAGAAAAATGAAGCCTTGCTGAAATACTGATTTGAACAAAACAGCGCCTGACGCGCTCATCAGCCGTTCGGCATAGCTGTTTACATAGGTCGCTGCACTGTCGGGAAAGCGCGAGATAAAAATACTGCCTGCAACGGCACCAAGCAGAAAGAGACCGGCAAGCAGACAAAGTACGGGAAAATGCCGGCCCATCAGCTCGTCCCGGCGCAGATTGCGATAATTCATGTAAACACCACCTTAAACCAGGTATATGCTGTATAAAGCGTTGATATGACATGTTTCATAAGAAGAGAAAAGGAGGGCTTTCGCCCTCCTTTTCCTGGTTTAACGGCGCCGTTGTGTACTGGTTGAACCGCAGCAGCTGTTGCAAGCTGAGACGGAGTCATTTCTCTCCCCTGTCGTACGAACCATGTCGCTGATTTTGGGCGGGAAAAATTCGTCCACGGGGAACTTGAAGCGCTGGAAGAGCTCGCAGGGGTCATCGGCATTGCCCGAGCATTCCTTTTCCGGCATACAGATGTCAAAGGCGGGCATCAGCAGCTGAATATCGCGTTCCAGCTTGATGATGCTGAACTGGCCCAGGGTGGCGTACAGCTTTTTGCCATCGTCGGAGATGATCAGCTCGTCGTCGAAGCAGTTGCTAATGGTCTCGGGAATGTCGTTGAGCAGGCACTCGCCGCAGCCCTGACCGTCGACCACTTTCACTCCGAGCAGGACGGGATCCACAATCTCTACGACGCCAATGGGCAGGTTGGTCTTTTCAAAGTTTTGGATATCGTTTTCCTGCGGGGCATACTGGGAACTAAAAATGCGGACGCTACCTTCGCTTCCGAACAGTACAGTGCGCTTGTCATAGGTAGCCAGGCCGCAGATTTCCCTGGGGCGTCCGACGCCGCAGAACACGTCGGCAGTAATTTTGTAAAAATACTTGACGTCCACCGTGTAAAATCCTTTGTTGAAAGGTATGGATTCGACATCGACATAAGACCACAAAAGCTCGGCTGCACGGGGCTTAACATTGATGGCGCTGTCCAAAACCGCCTGCGAACACCGCGTCAGGTAAACGCGCAGATCTTGGAGACATTCTTTGTCTCTGCAGCTGTCGTACACCTTCCGGGTATGAATACAAACGGCCTCCCTCGGCAGGGGATTTCCATGAAGCGGGCCGGGTGAAACCTTATCAGGCATTCTATTACCTCCCGATTTGATATTGAAGTCAGCCTTCAGTATCAGCTTATGTAGAAGGGAGAGATTGGTGAACCATCCGCCATGGGCGCGCGTATGATAAACCAAGGCATCTGCTATCAATATAGTCGAGAGGTGATTTTATGCCCACCATTTATTTAAGCCCATCAACGCAGGAAGGCAACTTTTACATAACCGGCGGAACTGAGGAACAATATATGAACCTTGTTGCCGACGCGATGGAACCTTATCTGCGGTCGAGCGGCATCCAATTTACCCGCAATACGCCGGATATGACGGCAGCGTCCTCCATCCGCCAGGCCAACGAAGGCAGCTATGACTTTTATCTGGCGCTTCATTCCAATGCAGCGCCAGACGCTCTGAGCGGACGTCTGCGCGGGACTGACGTCTATTACTACCCCAGCAGCGTTAACGGCAGACGTATGGCTGATATCATCGTCAAAAACTTCAAAAACATCTATCCTCTGCCCGAACGAGTGCGCGCCGTTTCAACGACGACCATTGGTGAAGTAAGTAAATCCCGTGCGCCTGCGGTATTGGTAGAAATTGCATATCATGACAATGTAGAGGACGCAAATTGGATCATCAATAATATCAACGCTATCGCGCGTACCCTGGTACTGTCGCTGACTGAATATTTCGGTATCCCCTTTGTCAGTGCGCAGCAGCCGCGCACCGGTACTGTCACACTGACGAGCGGAAATCTCAATATCCGCAGCAGGCCGACAACCAATTCCACCATTGTCGCCAAAGCGCCGAATGGCGCCAGACTGACGGTGTGGGGCCAATGGCAGAACTGGTATGTTGTTGAATACAATGGCTACACAGGATACGCCAGCTCACAATATATTTATGTTTGACGGCGAACAAAAAAGAGGCGGAAATTTTTCCGCCTCTCTTCCCTCTCCGCCGCTATAGCTAGTTTTCTTCCATTTCTTCCATATTGGCCTTGGCTGCCAGATAAATTGCACACTCCAAACGCATACGCTCCAGCTCACAGCCTATTTCATAGCTTTGGTCAATCACGCCGTGGGAATGGTAATTGGCAGCGCTGCACCCGCCGCTGCAATAAAACTTTGCCCAGCAATCGCGGCAGGCTGGACGAGTATAGACGTTGACGCCGGCAAATTCCGCCGCCTGCTGACGGGAAAAGGTCCCTTCACGGATATTGCCCATCAGATATTGCTTTTCGCCGACAAACTGATGACAGGGGTAGATGTCCCCTTCCGGTGTGATGGCAACATATTCACAACCTGCACCACAGCCGCGCAGCCGCTTGATGACACAGGGCCCCTGCTCAAGGTCGACGTTGAAATGGAAGAAATTAATGGGCTTTCCCTCTTGCCTCATTTTTCGGATCTCTTCGGCCAGGGCGCGATATTCCTCCCGAATGCGGGGCAGGTCTGAAGGCTTGATTTCATAGCCGCAGCCGTCCGGCGCCGACACGGGCTCGACTGAAATCTGGGTAAACCCGGCGCTGTATAGAGCAAGAACATCCTGAGTAAAGTCAAGATTTTTAGATGTATAAGTTCCACGGACATAATAATCAAGCTCAGGATCGCGCTGACTCACCAGCTTTTGCATTTTGGGCAGGACGACATCGTAACTGCCCCTTCCAGTCACTGTTTTGCGCATATCGTCGTTGACTTTTTTGCGTCCATCCAAGGACAAGACGATATTGGACATCTCACGGTTGAGATAATCGATGGTGTCGTCATCGAGTAAAACGCCGTTGGTTGTAATGGTGAAGCGGAAGGATTTGTTATGAATCCTTTCCTGCTCTCTGGCGTACGCAACGGTGTCGCGGACAACGTCCATGGCCATCAGCGGCTCGCCGCCAAAAAAGTCCACTTCAATATTGTGCCTGTTCTGCGAGCTTTGGATGACAAAATCAATAGCCTTACGGGCTGTCTCCTTATCCATCAGGCTGCGCACTGTACCAAAGTCCCCCGTCTGGGCAAAACAATAGGTGCAGCGTAGATTGCAGTCGTGTGAAACATGCAGGCACAGCGCCTTGACAGGTATATTCTGGGGCTTTATCAGGGCGGCGGGAATTTCCTCTTCCTCAGCAAAAAGCAGCCCATTTTCATACAGGTCATATAGCTCAGCGTAGGCCTCCCGAACCGCCTCCTCCTGTCCGGCGTCAAAGGCGCTGAGAATATTATCGGGGCACTGCTTTGCAAGGGGGGGCTGCAGCAGGGTGCATATCCGGTAAGCGACAGGATCCAGCGCGTGTACAGCGCCGCTAGCCACATCGAGTACCAGCGAAATACCGCCCTGCTCAAAACAATGAATCATAGATGGATCCTCCTTCTCTAGTCAAAAGCACACAAAAACAGCAGGCACCCGGCCGGATGCCTGCCGATTTAGCTGATATGTTATCTGCGCTTTTCACATTTCTGGTTGGCAACCGTGCAGGATGTCTTGCAGGCCGACTGGCAGGACGTCTGACATTCGCCGCAGCCACCGCTGACCGCCGTCTTTTTCAGGCTGCCCTTGCTGATAGTTTTGACATGTTTCATCATGATAATACTCCTTTTAATGTAATGCCGTTGTGATGATATTTCCAATTATACTCGAAACGAGCAAAATAATCAACACCAAGAAAAGATTTTTTACAGCAAAAAAACCGGAAAAGGCTGCTGTGCCAATGACCGCCAGCATGATCAGCATAAGAGCAGATCCCAGCAGGATGGAAATAAATTTACGCTTGCCCCTGCGCGCTAGGAAAGCGCAGATAAGCCCGCCGGCAAAAACCGAGCAGCCCCCGTAAACAGGCAGTGAATCGGCAGGCAGCACGCTTTTCCACACCAGCAGGGCAAACAACAGGACAAAAGTGAGGGAAACGAGCAGCCCAATCCCCGCACCCGTCAGGATGGGCCTTACAGGAATTGCGGCTGCGGCGGTTTCCCGCTGGGCACCGGATGCTTCCTTGCTGCACTTTCTGTTTTTCTTCATAACAAAACCTCCCGAACACCATCTAACGAATAGTATGCGGAAGGTTAATTGTTTAGCACAAGCCCCTAGGGGAGATATTATTGTTCCTTTTCAGTCTTATCGGACTTCTCCAGCTTGGCGGGATCTTCCTGTTTGCTCTCCGTCTCGCTCTCAGAGCTTTCCTTGGTTTGGATGGCCCATTTCTTGACGGTCAGCTTGGTACGGTCGGCACCCGTTTCAAAGGTAATGATATCATCCTTAACGCTGAGAACGCGTCCGGTAAAGCCACCGATAGTAACAATATGATCGCCCGGCTTTAAGCTGTTCCGAAGCATACGGTCTGCCTTTTCCTTCTTTTTCTGCGGCCGGATCAACATGAAATAAAAAAGAGCGATCATGAGAATGATCCAGATATAAGCGGTCCAGTCTCCCATTTTCTTTCCTCCTGTAAAAATGATAACACTGCAATTATAGTATAAGATTGGATAAAAGACAAGAGAATTATATTCTTGCCGCCAGCTTTTCAACGTTTTCGCGGCGGAAGGCAGCAAAGCTGCCGGTGTCCAGCGCGTCTCGGATATCCTGCATGAGCTGATTATAAAAATAAAGGTTGTGCATGACGGCGAAGCGCATCCCCAGCATCTCCCCTGCTTTAAGCAGGTGACGCACATACGCGCGCGAATATTTCCGGCACACCGGGCAACGGCAATTTTCATCAATCGGGGCAGAGTCTGTAATGTATTTTGCGTTATTGAGGTTGATGATGCCCATGCTGGTAAACAGGTGCCCGTGCCGCGCATTACGCGCCGGCATAACGCAGTCAAAAAAGTCGATGCCGCGCCACACCCCTTCTATGATATTGGCCGGGGTACCTACCCCCATCAGATAACGGGGCTTGTCCTTGGGCATAT
>CAJMOV010000045.1 GCA_905215125.1 uncultured bacterium
GCTGCCAGACCGTCAGCAGGGCGGCGGCGCAGTACAGAATAGTGGCAGCCAGGACGATAAAGGCAAAGCTGTGAGCCGGCTGCCGGATCTGGATGCAGAGATAGCAAACAAGGTACAGCACAAAATTGATGGCGCTGAAAAACGGATTTTTTACAGCAAGCTGTGATGTGTATGGCTGAAAGACATAATACATAAAAAGAGGATGAATGGAGAAAAAGACGGACAACATCAGCAGGCAGAGCAGGAAGGGGATCATTTCACCGGCGGGAGGTATCCCGCCTGACGCCAGGCAGAGGGCGAGGAAGCTCAGGCAGAAGGCCGCCGCAACGAGTACATTGAACAGAGTGATGCGTCCAAGACGGGCGGTAAAGTTGCGCAGCACAACGTCGCGCTGCCTGTACCAGCCATAGCGCAGCAGGGCGATGTCGCAGTTGTAAAACATGGCCTTGCACATACGGGTACCAATGCTGTTGCAGATAAGATACATAAAAAAGACAAAGGCCGGCAGGGCCTGCGGAATTTGGACTGTCAGCGCGGCGGAAATGTCGGGCCAGATTAGGCAGGCTGCCACGCCGGCGGCCGTAGCGGCGCCCGTACAACACAGCAGAATTTTGACCGGCCTGGCCAGCATCCTCCGGTGCCGCAGGAAAAAGAGGGCGTTGAGATATTGGAAGCCGTGTAGCCGCTCAATGGCAGGCCCGGGCCGGGCCGACAGGTCAGAATCACGCAGCGCAACGTCGCGGAAGGCGTTTTTGGCGGCGTTTTGCTTGGCCGCGGCTACTGAAATGCTTTCCGCCCTGCAGGTATCGCGGACAACGGCGCGCCAGCCCTGAAAATGCAGAAGGCGAAGAAGGGACACAAAGCCCAGTAAAATCAGGACGAGAGTCGTCCAGGGGGAAAGCAGTACCTTGTCAAGCGGCGGAATCCAGCCGCTGAAGGTAAAAAGGGCCGCCAGCCCCATGGATAGAATAATCCAGGCAAAAACATAGGGCGCCGTCGCGGAAATGACCTTTTTTGTGTTGGTATAGATGAGCAGATGCAGCCATTCCCCGAACAGACGGACTGCGGCCAGCTCGGCTGAAAGCAGCAGCCCCGGCCATACCCCCTGCTCGAAAAGGAGGGAAAAGACCATCAGAGCAGGGGGAAAGGTGAGCAGCATACCCAGATGCTGCTTGCCGCTGTCGGCCAGGATGAAGTCGCGAGCGGGCATGCCCATCTGCCGAACGCAGGTGTATTTGAGCAGGGAAGTGCCCAGGCAGGAAGGCTGCAAAAAGGCGCCGGCCAGGAAAGAAAAAGCAAACAGAAGGGCGGAAAAAAGCGGCCAGCCTTGCGGTGACAACCCCTGAGTCCCCTGGCTGAGCACAATGGGAAGGGTGCAGGCGATATACAGGTAAAGAAATTTCCCTGCGAAGGCGTACAAGGCTTTGAGCACTACGACTGGTACGAGCAGACGGCTTTTGGCGCTTGTTGCACCATACAGGCTTTCGGGTACAGCGTTGCGGATGAGCGGGATTTTGCGCAGCCAGAAAAGAAAGCGGTTACAGCTCATAGCGGCGCCGATGCGGTAAATGTTCAGTGCAGTGCGTTTCATGACGCTACTCCTCGTCTTTCAGGATTTCGATGATGCGCGCTTCAAACTGCGGCGTGTGGATGGCGGAAGCGTCGACGCTTTCGAGCACGCCGTGGTTGAGCACGACGATTTCGTCACACAGATCGGCGGCCAGCTGCAATATGTGGGTAGAGAAAATAATGATATGCTCCCGTTTCATTTCGCGCAGCAGCTTTTTCATTTCCAGCGCGGCGACGACGTCAAAGGAAGTCAGCGGTTCGTCCAGCAAAATAACGGGAGGGCGGGCGATGAGGAAACACAGCATCTGTATTTTGTTTTTCATGCCGTGGGAATAGTCCTTCATCAGCCGGTGGCGGTCGTCCTTGTCGATTTGCACCAGATCCAGCCATTGGTCGGCGGTGCGTTCAGGTGCGTTCGTACTGCGGGAGATATCAAGGAAAAAGCGGACAAACTCATACCCGGTCAGAAAATCGGGAACCACAGGGGTGGACAGCACATAGCCCACATCCCCTTCCTGAAGGGGACGCGAGCGACCGCCGTTTTGCAGCAGGGCTGTGCCTTCATCCGGGGGAAACTCGCCAGAAAGGCAGTTGAACAGAGTGGTTTTCCCTGCGCCGTTTCGGCCGAGCAAACCGTAAATATTGCCCTTCTTAAAGGTGTAGGCGGCGCCCCAAAGCACCTGCTTTTGTCCAAAGGATTTGTAGATGGAGTCAAGGATTAGCTGCATGGGTTTCACATCCTAAAGTCAATGAATTTAAAAAGCCGGGCTACACGCCCGGCTATATGGGTTAATCGGCCATAATGCCCGCCCACATCTGATCGTAGGTAGAGGCGAGATCCTGCAGGTCATAGTAAACATCGCAGTTGGCCAGCACGTCGTCAGTGGGATACTGGGCCTGGGTCTCGGCGTCCAGGCTTTCATAGACCTGGGTTTGCGGGGTCAGGTAATTGATGTAGTCGCGGTTGAGAGCGGCGATCTCCTCACGGCACATGAAGTTGATGTACTCCATGGCCAGATCCTTATTGGGGGCGTCCTTCAGCACGCACATATTGTCAAACCAAATGTTGGTGCCCTCCTCCGGGATGACGTAGTGCAGATCGGGGTTGCCGTCGTCCGGATCCATAATGGTGACGGCGTCACCTGAGTAGATGACGGCCATAGCCGCTTCGCCCTGGATCATTTTGTCCTTGACCTCATCGCCGGTATAAGCGAGAACGAGCGGCTTCTGCTCGATAAGCTTATCGCGCGCCTGTTCAATTTCCGACATGTCGCGCGAGTTCATGTCAAACCCGCAGACCAGAAGGCCGACCATCATGCTGTCGCGGACGCTGTTCATCATAAACAGGTTCTTTTCATACTGGGGATCCCACAGATCGCTCCAGCTGGTGGGCGCTTCGTCCACCATGGTTTCGTTATAGACAATGCCGACCGTACCCCACATGTAAGGCACAGAATAGACGTTGCCCGGATCAAAATTGAGATCCATGCAATAGGGATTGATGTACTGCAGATTGGGGATCTTTTCCTTGTCCAGCGGGGCGAGCATATCCTCCTTGATCATGCGCTCGATCATATAGTCGGAAGGAATGACGACATCGTACGTCGATTCGGAATTTTTGATCTTGGTATACATGTCTTCATTCTGCTCAAAGGTGGCGTAGACGACTTTGCAGTCGAACTCCTCCTCAAACATGTCGTTGACGCTTTCGTCAATGTAGTCACCCCAGTTGTAAACGGTCAGCGTGGGCTTGTCGGAATCACCGGCGCAGCCGCCCAGAAGAGCGACCATCATGCAAGATACGCAGAGGAAAGAGATCAGTTTTTTCAACCCTAACATCAACCTACTTTCTTAAAATAATTATTTCAATCTTACGATTGCTAAGGATTAGTGGCGCGGCTTTTCGCGCTTGGCCGCGTCGCGGCCGGAACGGATGTTGACGATGAGCAGCAGCGTCAGGACGGCCAGGAACATCAGCGTCGAAAGGGCGTTGATTTCCGGCTTGATGCCGCGCCGCGTCATGGAGTAGATAGCGACCGACAGAGTGTTGACATCGGCGCCTGTAGTAAAGAAGGAAATGACAAAATCGTCAATCGACATAGTAAAGGCCAGGATGAAGCCGGTGACGATGCCCGGCGCGATTTCCGGCAGCATGACCTTATAAAAAGCCTGCAGCGGGGTGGCGCCCAGATCAAGGGCTGCCTCATAGGTGTGTTTGTCCAGCTGGTTGAGCTTTGGCATGACGGACAAGATGACAAAGGGAATGTTAAAGGTGATATGCGCCAGCAGAAGGGAGACAAACCCCAGCTTGAGCCCGATAAAGGTAAAGAGCAGCAAAAGGGAAATACCGGTGACAATTTCGGCGTTGAGCATAGGCAGGGAAACGATATTCATTAGCAGCCCACGCATACGCTTGCCGGCGTAAAACATGCCCAACGCGGCTGCCGTGCCGATGATGACGGCGATTAGGGAGGACAGCACGCCGAGCGACAGCGTGGTTTTGAGCGCGTCCATCAGCATGCTGTTGTCAAACAGCTCCTGATACCATTTGAGGGAAAATCCCCCCCAGTGTCCGCGCGACTTGGATTCGTTGAAGCTGAAAACGATCAGCACAACGATGGGCGCATACAAAAACAGGAAGATGAGCACCGAATAAAGCGTGGTGAGAGGATGGCGTTTCTTTTTCACATCAGCACGCTCCCTTTGGTATTCTCCGACTCATACCGCCGTATGACGTTCATGGTGATGAGGATGAGAATCATGAGGATGACCGACATAGCCGAACCGAAGCCCCAGTCGCCGACGACCTTAAACTGGTTTTCAATCAGGTCGCCGATGAGGGCGTTTTGCCCTCCGCCCAGCAAACGGGAAATAACAAAGGTGGTGACGGCCGGCATAAAAGTCATGGAAATACCCGACACCACGCCGGACAGCGACAGGGGGAAGATGATTTTGCGGAAAACGCGGCCCCGGCTTGCTCCCAGATCCTGCGCCGCCTCGATAAGGCTTTTATCAATCTTGATGAGCACCGTGTAAATGGGCAAAATCATAAACGGCAGGAAGTTGTAGACGTTGCCCAGTACAACCGCCCACTGGGTATACATGATGTCCAGCGCCGGAATCTGGATGGCGGCCGGCAGAATGCCGTTGAACCATTCGATCATGGAATTGATAAGCCCGGTGCGCTCAAGCAGGGACATCCACGAATAGGTGCGCAGCAGAAAATTCATCCACATGGGCAGGATGAACAGAAAGGCGATGGAGCCGCGGATGCGCGTAGGCAGCTTGGAAAGGATGTAGGCCATTGGATAGCCCAGGATGAGACAGATGATGGTGGAGACGACGGCCAGCTTGATCGATCGCCACAGCACCTTTAAATATACCGGGTCGGAAAAGTCGAAAAATCGGATGTAGTTGTCCAGCGTGAAAGCGCCGGAGCTGTCCTGAAAGCTGTAAAGGACGATGAGAAGGATGGGGGCGACAATAAAAATCAGCGCATAGACGGAAAAGGGAATGAGAACCAGCTTAGTCTTCTTCATTTTCCGCCTCGGTCTTTCTCATGATGTGGATGTCAAAGGGGGCGACGGACAAACCCACAAAAGTGCCACAAACCTCCGGGATGGTAGAATGGACAAGCCAGACGACATCCCCGGACCGCACCGTCATTTCATAATGTACCCCCTTGAAGACGATGCTTTCCACAACGCCCTGCACCATACCGGCGTCGGGCGGGACCATCTTGAGATCCTCGGGACGGATGACAACGTCGACCGCCTCGTCTTTTTCAAAGCCGCGGTCGGTACATTCAAAGGTCCTGCCGGCAAACGTACAGACCAGATCCTCATTCATCACGCCGTCCAGGATATTGCTCTCGCCGATAAAATCAGCGACAAAGGCGTTGATAGGTTCGTTGTAAATGCCGATGGGCGTACCGATTTGCTGGATGCGCCCATGATTCATGACGACGACAGTGTCGCTCATGGTCAGGGCCTCTTCCTGGTCATGCGTGACATAAATAAAAGTGATGCCCAGCTGGGTCTGAATCTGCTTCAGCTCAGTCTGCATCTCTTTGCGCAGCTTGAGATCGAGCGCGCCCAGCGGCTCGTCCAGCAGAAGCACACGGGGGTGGTTGACCAGCGCGCGCGCAATGGCGATACGCTGCTGTTCGCCGCCTGAAAGGGAAGTGACCTCCCGCTTTTCATACCCGGACAGGTTGACCAGCTTGAGCATTTTGGACACCGCCTCGCGGATGTCCTTTTCCGACGCTTTGCGGATGCGCAGGCCGAAGGCGATGTTTTCAAACACGTCGAGATGCGGGAAAAGCGCATAGCGCTGAAACACCGTATTGACCTGCCGCTTGTGCGGCGGCACATCGTTATAGATTTTCTCATCAAAATAGACCACACCCGCACTTGGCGTTTCAAACCCGCCTATAATGCGCAAAGTAGTGGTCTTTCCACAGCCGGACGGGCCCAGAAGGGTGACAAATTCCTTGTCCCGTACCGACAGATTGATCGATTTTAAAACCTGCTTGCCTCCATAATCCTTGTGGACATTCTCGAGGCGAATCAAGTTTTCGTTCATCTCCCAACCCCCTGCACATCAGAATGGGTCAAAAAATGCGGCCGTGAAGCCCGCATCATTCGACAAAGTAAAATATAGCACAAATCACGCAAATGTCAATGATTTTTTGCAATTTTTCTGCGAAAAATTGAAGCAAAACGGTTGAGCTTCTGAAAAACTCCTGTTATGTCCGTATTCCTCCATTTTTCTCCGCTTTTCTCGATGCGCCTGAAACGGGCAGTTTTTGGAAGAAATCCAGAAAAGGAACCTCTTCCACTTCAAAGGCGTGGCCGGCCACCTTCAGCAGCGCCGGGCTGGGGGCGGTAAAGGGGAAGGACACTTTATATGCATAGAGCGCCTGAAAGCGGAAGGGCAGGCCTTCGTTAAGCCGGACGGTTCCGTATTTGGTATCGCCGACAAGCGGATGGCCGGCGTGAGCCATCTGGGCGCGGATCTGGTGCGTGCGCCCTGTAACAAGGGTACACTCCACAAGGGAGATATTTTCGCGCGTCTCTAGCACGCGGTAATGGGTTTCGGCCGTCAGAGCGCCGGGCTTGGGCCGGTCAAAGACAGCGACCTGCTTTTTGTCTGTATCACGGCGGAGAAAATGCCGCAGCGTCCCCGCTCGGGGGGACGGGACGCCATGCGCCAGACAGAGGTAGGTCTTGCGCACCTCATGCAGACGGATTTTTTCATTCATATCGCGAAGGGCCTCCGCCGTCTTTGCCGCAATGACGATGCCGCCTGTATTGCGGTCGATGCGGTTGCACAGCGCTGGAGTAAAGGATTGCTCGGCGTCAGGATCCCACTCGCCGCGGGAATACAGATACGCCTTGACGTGGTTAATCAGGGTATCGGCGCCCTGGCTTTCATCCTCATGCACGACAAGCCCCGGCCTTTTGTCCAGAAGAAGGATGTGCTCATCCTCATACAAAACGGACAGGCGGGGGACGATGCGCCGCCATGCGTCATCTGCGGCTGCGGGCAGGAAAAACTCGTCGTTGATGTAAAGCTGAAGGGCGTCGCCCGCGCGCAGACGGACGTCGCCCTGGGTGCGGGCGCCGTTTAGCTTGATACGCTTGAGCCGAAAGTATTTTTGCATCAGGGAAGGGGGCAGGGCGGGCACCGCCTTGCGCAGGTATTTGTCCAGACGCTGGCCGGCGTCGTTGCGGCCGATTTTCATTTCTTTCATGTAGGGTTCATTCCTTTGACATTTTCCTTGACAAACGGAGGAAAGATCCATATAATATCATTTGTATCATTGTGAGAGGGCAGCGTATGATCATCAGTTTAAAGGATCTGGCCGTCGCGCCGCAGGGACGAATCTCCTTTGAGTATACCATAGATTTGTCCCAAGAGGAAGTAAACTTTGAGCGTCCCTTCGCCGAACCGGTTCGTGTTTCTGGCGAGTTAAGCGACGACGCGGGGATGATACGGCTGACAGCCTGTGTTTCCGCCGCCGTCCACACCCGTTGCGCCCGCTGTAACCGCCCTCTTGTCCTGGACAAGGAAGTCGACGTCGATTTCGCGTTGGTTCACGGGCAGCAGGACGCCGTCGAGCGGGATGATATCATCGCCCTCGATTCCGACAGGGTCGATGTTGACGGTATTGTCGTGCCTGAGCTTATTCTCAACATGGATATGGCAGTGCTGTGTGATGAGGATTGCAAGGGCCTGTGCCCGACCTGCGGCAAGGACCTGAACGAAGGGGACTGCGGCTGCCGGAAGAAAGCCGTCGACCCCCGGCTAGAGGCGCTGAAAGGCTTTATGCCGCGGCAATAGCGCTTGTATGCCCAATCAGTCGTGTTTACTATAATATTGTTTCAATAGATGGAGGAGGTGTCCCAAATGGCAGTACCCAGGGGGAAACTGTCCCGGCAGCGCCGTGACAAGCGTCGTTCTTCCCATTGGAAGCTCAGCCTTCCCGGCATTGTGAAGTGCCCGAAGTGCGGTGAGCCCGTCCTCTCCCACAGAGCGTGCAAGGCTTGTGGAACGTATAACGGCCGCACCGTGCTCAAAGTGGAAGAAAGCAAATAAAACTGGGCAAGTAAAGATAGAGAGGGGGTTTCCTTCTCTATTTTTTCTTTTTGGGGGGAAGTAAAATGCCGGCCGTTATCACACATATCAAACGGCACTCGCCGGCGCGCGCTGCCGGCGTGCAGGCGGGCGAAGCCCTGGTCGCCATCAATGGAAGGCGGATTCAGGACGTGCTCGATTATCAGTTTTACAGCTACGACGCCGTTCTGTCCCTGACGCTGGAAAGGGACGGGAGACGGCGCGAGGTTTCCATCCTCAAGCAGGAGGGGGAGGAGCTGGGGCTGGACTTTGAGACCTATTTGATGGACGCCCAGAAGGGCTGCGGAAACAAATGTATTTTCTGTTTTATTGACCAGCTGCCTCGCGGTATGCGCAAAAGCCTGTATTTTAAGGACGACGACGCACGGCTGTCTTTCCTGTTGGGCAATTACATCAGCATGACCAATTTGAGCGAAAGCGATGTGCGCCGTATCATCCAGATGCGTATTTCGCCCCTCAACATCTCGGTGCACACCACTGACCCCGCACTGCGCGCCTACATGCTGGGCAACCCGCGAGGGGGTCAGTCGCTGCGCTATCTGCGCGATTTTGCGGAAGCGGGGCTGACGCTGCAATGCCAGATTGTCGTGTGCCCCGGCTTCAACGATGGCGAGCAGCTGGAGAGGACCCTGGGCGACCTGGCGCAGCTTTATCCGGCCGTCAGCTGCATTTCCGTCGTGCCTGTGGGCCTGACCCGGCATAGGGAGGGGCTGACGCCGCTCGAGCCGGTCGATGCCGTCAAGGCGAAAGAAATCATCGCCGTCGTCGACGCTGCGCGTGCGCGCAACATCGCCCAGCTGGGGGACGCGCAGTGCTGCGCCGCAGACGAGCTGTATCTGAAGGCCGGCATGGAGCTGCCGCCGGCAGAATATTACGGCGATTACTCCCAGCTGGAAAATGGCGTCGGCCTTCTGTCGCTGTTTGAAAGCGAGGTGCGTATGGCGCTGGAGGAGGAGAGCGGGGGCAGCGTCGAGCCCTTTGCCGTGGCCACGGGCTTTGCCGCCGCCGCCTTTATACGCAGAATGATTGACTTAGTTGCCGAAAAGTGCGATAATAATTTGCAATGCCAGGTTTTTCCCGTGCGCAATGATTTTTTTGGCCCGGCTGTCGATGTGGCAGGGCTTGTGACGGGCGGGGACATGATCCGTCAGCTGTCGGGAAAGATAACGGCAAAGCGCCTGCTGCTGCCGCAGAGCATGCTTCGCCACGGCGAAACCGTCTTTCTGGACGACGTTTCCATCGCCGATGTCGAGCGCGAGCTCGGCGTGCGCGTCTGCCCTGTCGAATCGGATGGCGCGCTGTTTGTGCAGGCCGTATTGGGAAGGATGTGATGCCGATGGCCAAACCCGTTATCGCTATAGTTGGGCGGCCCAACGTGGGCAAATCGCTGCTCTTTAATAAAATTGTAGAAAAGCGCCAGGCCATTGTTGAAGACACCCCAGGCGTGACGCGCGACCGCATTTACGCCGACGCCGAGTGGCGCAGCCGCCCCTTTACCGTCATCGATACGGGGGGCATAGAGCCGCGCGCCGACAGTGAAATCCTGCGCTTTATGCGCGAACAGGCCCTTATCGCCATCGACCACGCCGACGTCGTCGTTTTGCTTTGCGACGTGCGTACCGGCGTCACGGCGGCCGATGAGGAAGTGGCCGCCATGCTCAAGCGCTCCAGAAAGCCCGTTGTCCTGTGCGTCAACAAGCTGGACGCGCCGGGCGATCCGCCGGCAGATTTTTACGAGTTCTACAACCTGGGCTTGGGCGACCCCATCGGGGTTTCGGCTATGCACAGCTACAACCTGGGCGACCTGCTTGACGCCTGCTTCGCTTATTTTCCCCCGCAGGAGGAGGATGGGGAAGAGGAGCCGGGCATCCGCGTCGCTGTCATCGGCAAGCCCAACGCGGGCAAAAGCTCTCTCATCAACCGCGTGACGGGGGAGGAACGTGTCATTGTCAGCAACATCCCCGGTACGACGCGCGACAGCATTGACAGCGTCGTCAGGCACGGCGAGGACAGCTTTGTCTTTATCGACACGGCGGGCATCCGCCGCAAGTCGCGGGTGGAGGAAGCTATTGAAAGGTTCTCTGTACTGCGCGCGCAGATGGCGGTCGAGCGGGCCGACGTCTGCCTTTCTCTCTGATGGCTTCATCGCTCGAATGGAACGACTTCGTGCCGTTTCCGTCTGAA
>CAJMOV010000046.1 GCA_905215125.1 uncultured bacterium
ATGCCTATTATTTTTAGCATGTCTTGCTCCGCAACCCCTTGCAATAACTGAAAAAAGCCTTGCAGCTATTGAAACTGCAAGGCTTTTCATTTGGTGCTGGTGAAGGGACTCGAACCCCCACGGTTTCCCTCCTGATTTTGAGTCAGGCGCGTCTGCCATTCCGCCACACCAGCATGACGGAAATATTATACCTCATTTCATGGGGAATTGCAAGCCTTTATTCCTTCAACAGGCCTTTAAGCACGGCGACGTAGCTTTCAGCGGCACCGTAAAGCTGATCGAGCTTAATATGCTCGTCAATAGTATGGGCCAGGTTTTCAAACGAGGGTCCCAGGCCGATGGTTTTAATGCCCGCTTCCCCTGCGTAATGGCTGCCGTTGGTACAGAAGTTGTACTGGGTTATTTCCGGGTTGAAGCCGGCTGCGCAGAGCTCGGCATAGACATCCTGAACAAAATCCTCCTGCTTGTCAAAAAGCCAGCCGGGGAAAAAGCGCTCGCCGACAATTTCCTCGCCGGTGTAGCAGCGCTCCTTGCCGACAGCGTAGCTGACCTTGCAATGAAAATCGGGGTCGGCGGCGGAAAGCGCGTCAATGGCAGACTGAAGAGGGGCCAGGACGCTTTCGCGCGTTTCGCCGACAAGCAGACGTCGGTCATAGGTAGCGCGGCAATACTCAGGCACGACAGAAGCGCCGGGATAGGGTTCCGACTTGATATCCACCAGCTCTAGGATGCCTTTACCCAGCACAGGATGAGAGGTGGGCACCAGCTTTTGGACAGCGTCAATCAGCTTGGCCATTTTGTAAACGGCGTTGATTCCCTTTTCAGGATTGGCTGAATGGGCCGGCTTGCCAAAGGTTTCAAAAACGATTTCTGCGCGGCCGCGCTGTCCGATTTTCATATTTAACTGAGACGCTTCTGCGATAATGACATAATCGGGCTTAAAATGCTCTGACAGGCTGCGGGAAGCGACGCCCTCAAAGCATTCCTCATGCACCGAGCCGGCGACATAGATCTCTCCTGCAAAATCCCGGTCGCAGTCGGCGGCGAAGAAAGCGGCCCCGCAGGCTGTTGCAGCCAGCGCGCCCTTCATGTCGGTTGCACCACGTCCATAAAGGGTATCGCCGACGATTTCCGCTTCAAAGGGCTTATGCTCCCAAACCGACTCGTCAGTCACTGGGACGGTGTCCATGTGACCGTCAAACAGAACCTTTTTCCCGGGGCGCTTACCCCGCAGGATGCCGACAGTATTGCCATACTTGTCGACAAACACATCGTCGTATCCCAGCCTTTTAAAGCCTTCGGTCAGTACGGCGGCCGCCTTGTCCTCGTGCCCGGAATAGCTCTGCTGCTGAATGAGCTGGCGCGCCAGCTCGACGACCTGTTCCTTTCTCTTTTCACAAAGCATTGTTCATCTCTCCTTTTATCCGATTTTGTTGATGTATTTAGATGCCGTCCTTGCCATCATCAGCTTGGTTCCTACCTTTTCAAAAGCAATTTCCAGCAAAATATCGCCCCCCATAGGCGTCGCTGCTGCAATTTTTCCCTGTCCAAAGGCTTTATGGACAATTCTGTCGCCAGGGCTGAAGCTGCCGACAGGCAGGGCAGCAGACGCAGGCGATGCCACAGAGACGTCAGGGCGGGGGCGAAACGCGCGATAAGACTGCGTCGGTCGAGACATATGGGCCGGCCGGGCGTTTTGCAGCGCATCGCCCTGCGGCGTCACCCTTTCCAGACAGCTTTCGGGAATCTCGTCAATAAACCGCGAAGGCTTCGCGTAGCTGGTCTGTCCATACAGCATACGGCGCTTAGCGCAGGAAATATGCAGAGATTTTTTGGCCCGCGTCATGGCGACGTAGCAAATGCGGCGTTCTTCTTCCAGCTCGTCCTCCTTTTCCATGGACCGGTAGGATGGGAAGATGCCCTCCTCCAGGCCGTTGAGGAAAACGGTATCAAACTCCAGTCCCTTGGCGCTGTGCATGGTCATCATAGTTACGGCGTCAGCGTCGGCGTCATAGCGGTCAACATCGGTCAGCAGGGAAATTTCCTCCAGAAACTCGCCCAGCGTCGGCTGCTCCGCGCGCTCGCAGTATTCTATGATGCTCGATTTAAGCTCGCGGATATTTTCAATGCGGCCTTCGGCTTCGCTTGTCCCCTGCGCTTCCAGTGCGGGAAGATAGCCGGTGCGCCGCATAACCTCTTCGTAAAATTCCGGCAGGGAGACTGATCCTGACAGGCTTTGCAGCTCGGCCATCATATCGGCGAATTGCCGCAGCGCGGGCGCCGCGCGCCCCAGATCCGGGTATTCGTCCGCCCGGGCGGCAATGGTCAGCTGGGAAACGCCATCGCGGTCTTCAAGCAGCGCAAGGGTTTCCAAGGTCTTTGCGCCAATTTTACGGGCGGGATTATTAATGATACGGCGCAGGCGCACCGAATCGTTCGGATTATGAATGACCCACAGATAGGCCAGCATATCCTTGACTTCAGCCCGGTCAAAAAAGCGCAGGCCGCTGACAATGCGGTATGGAATACCGTTGCGCTTGAAGGCCGATTCAATGCTGTTACTCAGCGCATGGTTACGGTAAAGCACTGTAAAGCCCTTTAGCTTTTCACCCTTGGCATACCCCTCGTGAATCTTTGACGCGATGTACTGTGATTCATCGTCCTGCGTTTCGCCGACGTAAAGATGTACCTTTTCCCCTTTTGCATTTTCCGTCCACAGCGTCTTGCCCTTTCGCGCGGCGTTGCAGGCGATGACGTCGTTGGCCGCAGCCAGGATGTTGCCTGTCGAACGATAATTCTGTTCCAGCCGGATGGTGACGGCTTCAGGGTATTGCTGCTCAAACTCCATGATATTGGCGATCGTAGCTCCACGAAACTTATAGATGCTCTGGTCGTCGTCGCCGACGACGCATAGGTTATGATGCTTGCCAGCCAGAATACTGCACAGCATGTACTGGGCGTGATTAGTGTCCTGATATTCATCAACCAGCACATAGCGAAACTTGTTTTGGTAATATTCACGCACATCGGCGTGGTTTTGCAGCAAGTCGACTGTTTTACAGATCATATCGTCGAAATCCAGGGCGTTTGCCGCCATCATACGCTTTTGATAGGCGATGAAGACACGGGAGACAATGCGCTTATAATAGTCGCTGCCCGCCATTTCCTCATATTCCGCCGGGGTGACAAGATTATCTTTGGCCCGGGAGATTTCCGAGGAAATAGCCCGGATCTCGAATTTCTTTTCATCAATGTCAAGATCCTTAAGGATCCCTGTCAGCATCCGCTTTTTGTCGTCCTCATCATAAATGGTAAAGCTCTTGGAATAACCCAGCCGCTCGATGTCTCGGCGCAGGATACGCGCGCAGGCCGAATGGAAGGTATGGGCCCAAATATCGGCTGCCTGGGGTCCACAGGCGACGTTGAGCCGCTCGCGCAGCTCTCCTGCCGCCTTGTTCGTAAAGGTAATAGCGATAATTTCCCACGGGCGCGGGCAGTCAACGGCGCACAGGCGCAGCAATTCTTCCTCTGGCACGGCGGCTTCATCTGCAAGGGCAAGGGCCAGCTTTTGCAGCTCGGCGTCCCCTGCCCATTCGGGCGCCTGCCCGCACTCATACCCGCGTCCAAACCGCAGCAGGTTAATGACGCGGTTGATGAGCACCGTCGTCTTGCCGCTGCCTGCGCCGGCGAGTAGCAAAACGGGGCCTTCCGTCTTGAAAACAGCCTGCCGCTGCATATCATTCAGCTTCTCAAACTCCCGCTCGATGATAGCGCGCCGCAGCGAGCTGTATCTCACATCAAAATCGGTCATTACTCATCCTCATTTCATGATCACATTTTCCGGCTTCAGCAGGGCGCACAGCTCGTCCACCATTTGGCTGCTGTCCGCCACGCGCCGATCCTCCCGCGCGCCCAGTCTTCGGCCCGTACTGCTTTCCAGTACAACGACCGGACAGACGCCGGGGTAACGCAGCATAACGGCCCGCGCCCTGTTAAACAGGTCTGATTCGATTTGCTCGACCCGCAGATAAAGGGTGCGGGGCTTGCTCCCCTCCCGAGCAGCGGGACGTCTCGGCGAGTTGGCGGGTCTTCTGCGCCCAAAGCGCTTTTCCGCGCGCAAATCAGCATAGCGTTCGGCAAGCTCCGGAGTAAGAGGATAAATATCCTCGCAAATCATTTTGGGCTCTTCATCTTCACGCGCCGAAATACGCCCATATACGGCGACGGCGCTGTCAGCCTGCAAATACGCGCCGCCCTCTGTCAATGCGTTGGCAAAGACCAGCATTTCAATGGATCCCGTCAGATCCTCCAATGTAGCATAGGCCATGTTGGTTCCTTTTTTAGTCGTCTTTAATTTAAAGGATGTGACAACGCCGGCCATCGTGGTATAGCTGCCGTCGCCGATGTCGCCCTTCCCTTCCTGCGAGCAGGCATCCATGACGTGTGCCGACGTCACCGCGCCGATTTTACGGCATAGCGGCTGCAGGGCTTCCATCGGGTGGCCGGACAGATAAAGCCCGGTGGTCTCCTTTTCCATGGCCAGCAGCTCCCGTTCGCTGTATTCCTCCAGCTCAGGCAGCGCCATCTCCTGCGGGGCTGTCTGCGTCAGATCGGCAAACAGGTCTATCTGCCCTTCAACATTGCGGCGCTGATCGCTGGCGGCGCCGTCGAGCACGCGGGTATAAACGGCCATCAGCTGGGCACGGCGCGCCCCCATGCTATCAAAGGCACCGCATTTGATCAGGCTTTCCAGCACTCGCTTATTGAGATCATAGGGGGAGAGACGGCGGCAGAAATCCTCGAAGCCGGCGAAGCGCCCGCCGCGGCGGCGCTCGTCTGTCACATGGGAAATAAAACCGCGGCCGACGTTTTTGACGGCAGCCAAGCCAAAGCGTATCCCCTCCGGGCTGACGGTAAAGTCGGCGTCAGACGCATTCACGTCAGGCGGAAGGACGCTGATCCCCATGTCCTTGCACAACGCTATGTATTCAGACACCTTGGCCGACGAATCAAGCACTGACGTCAGCAAAGCCGCCATATATTCCTTGGGGTAATGGTATTTCATATAGGCCGTCTGATAAGCCAAAACGGCATAGGCTGCGGCGTGCGCCTTATTAAAGGCGTAATTGGCAAAATCAAGCATCTCGTCAAAGATGTCATTGGCCAGCTTTTCGTCAATGCCGTTGCCTGTACAGCCGCGGATGCCTTCCTTTTCATTGCCGTGGACAAAATTTTCCCTTTCGCTGGACAAAACCTCAAACTTTTTCTTGGACATGGCCCTGCGGACCATGTCGGCGCGGCCCAGCGAATACCCGGCCAACAGGCGGAAGGTTTCCATAACCTGCTCCTGATAAACAATGACGCCATAGGTAACCGATAGAATGTCCTTAAGCAACGGATGCTTATACCGGATGTGCGAAGGGTTGTTTTTGCGGTCGATATAGGTGCCGATATTGGCCATCGGTCCGGGGCGGAACAGGGCGACGATGGCGGTGATGTCTTCAACCGACTGGGGCTTCATTGACATCGTCACCCCTGTCATGCCGGAGCTTTCCAGCTGGAAGACGCCCGAGGTCTTACCCTGCGAAAGCATGTCAAAAACGTCTTTGTCGTTGTAATCCAGGCGGTCAAGGTCGATATCTGCCCCGCCGTTGACGGCAAGGCGCACGGCATCATGCAGGATGGTCAGATTGCGCAGACCGAGGAAGTCCATTTTCAGCAGTCCCAGCTCTTCCAGCGTCGTCATACCGTACTGGGTAACGGTGCCCAGATCATTTTTGGCCAGCGGGACATAATCATAAACCGGCGTGGATGTGATGATAATGCCGGCTGCATGGGTGGACGCATTGCGCGGCATACCCTCCAGCTCGCGCGCCATATCGATCAGGGTGCGTACGCGCTCGTCATCGTCATAGTGCTTTTTGAGATCGGGCGAGCTTTCCAGCGCCTTGTCCAGGGTGATTTTCAGCTCCTGCGGCACCAGCTTGGCCACCAGGTCGACTTCAGCGTAGGGCATATTGAGCACACGGCCGACATCGCGGATGGCTGCGCGTGCCGCCATGGTGCCGAAGGTGATGATCTGCGACACCTGCTCGACGCCGTATTTTTCCACGACGTAGTCGATGACCTCCTGCCGGCGTATATAGCAAAAATCAATGTCGATATCGGGCATACTGACACGATCAGGGTTAAGGAAGCGTTCAAAGTACAGCGAATACTGAATGGGATCCAGCTGGGTGATGCCCAGGCAGTACGCCACCATGCTGCCTGCGGCCGAACCGCGGCCAGGCCCGACGGGAATCCCCCTGTCGCGGGCAAACTCGATAAAGTCGCCGACAATAAGAAAGTAATCGACAAAGCCCATACGGGCAATCATGTCAATTTCATAATCAAGCCTTTCACGGTACTGCGGGGCAGGGTTTACATAACGGCGGTTAAAGCCTTCCAGGCACTTTTCCCGCAGCACAGTCAAAGCGTCCTGCCCTTCCTCCAACGGGAAACGGGGCAGGTGATGGCTTCCGAAATCAAAATCCAGGTTGCATTTTTCAGCTATGCGCAGCGTATTTTCAATCGCTTCGGGGCAATCGGGGAAAAGCGCCGCCATTTCATCGCCTGATTTTACATAAAATTCCTGTCCAGTAAAGCGCATACGGTCTTCGTCTTCGACCAGCTTTCCCGTCTGTATGCACAGCAGTACATCGTGAATGGCGGCGTCCTTTTTTCGCAGATAGTGGGCATCGTTGGTGGCGACCAGAGGGATGCCGGTCTCCCTGGACATGCGCATCAGGCCGGCATTGACCAGCCGTTGCTCTTCTATGCCATGATCCTGCAGCTCCAGATAATAATTTCCTTCGCCGTACAAGTCGCGATATTGCAGGGCGATCTCCTTTGCGCCGTCGTAGTTGCCCTGGGCCAAAAGAACCTGTACCTGGCCCGCAAGGCAGGCAGACAGGCAGATCAATCCCTCGCTATGCCCTTTCAAAAGCTCGAAGTCAACGCGCGGGCGGCTGTAAAACCCTTCGGTAAACCCCATACTGCACAGGTAAATCAGGTTTTTATACCCCGTCATATTTTTGCACAGCAGAACCAGGTGATAAGCGTCGCCGTCCAGCTCGTAAGTCTTATCAAACCGGGATCGGGGCGCGACATACAGCTCGCACCCGATAATGGGCTTGATCCCCGCCTTCTTTGCCGCTTTATAAAAATCAATGACGCCGTACATCACCCCATGGTCGGTGATGGCCACGGCTTTCTGCCCCAGCTCTGCAACCCGATCCATCAGCCGGCCGATGCGACAGGCGCCGTCAAGCAAGCTGTATTCCGTATGCAGATGCAAATGAACAAAATCCTTCATATCTTTCCCCTTTTGCCGGCTTGTTTTCTCTCTGTTTCTATTGATTTGGGCTTTGCCTGTACTGCGCGTCAAGTCCCTCGGCCAGCTCCACCAGCTTGCGGATGCGATTGTTAAGGCCCGGCTTTGTGATGGGCGGATCAAAAAGCGGCAGCATTTCACTGAGCGAAAGCTCAGGGTTATCCAGGCGGACGGCCGCTGTCTGCCGTAAAGCGGGCGAAAGGCCGTCCAGCACGCCGGCGGCCTGTAGACGCCTGATTGCGGCTATCTGCCGGGCTGCGGCGTCGACCGTTTTTCCCAGGTTGGCCGTCTCGCAGTTGACCTTCCGGTTGACATTGTTGCGCAAATCCTTTTCCACTTTACTGAGCATCAGCGCCATAGCCGCCCCTGTTGCACCTGCGGCCGACAGGAAATCCTCAATCATTGCGCTATCCTTGTAGTACAGCACATGGTTTCCGCGGCGCAGAAGGATCCCGGGCGCCAAACTCATGTCAAGCAAAAGAGCCATGACCTGCCGCGACACGTTATAATGGGAGGTCACCAGCTCAAGATGGTAACTTTTCATCGGATCTGACAAATAACCGCCAGCCAAAAAGACGCCGCGGAGAAAGGCCGATTTACAGCAATCCTCCTCAACCAAAGCCCGATTGAGCTGAAGGGCAATATTTTTGCGCTCATACCCAAATCCGGAAAAAATGCGGCTGATCGCATCCCCATCGCGCACAAAAAGCGTCCCGCCCTGTTCATCCGGCGTCACTCCAAACGCCGCCGAGAGCAGCTTGCACACACGGCTGCGTACAGCGGGGTTATCCGACTGGATGCGAATTTCCTCCCCGGTAAAGCGGTTGGCATACAGCAGCATGCCCATGCTTTCCGCCGTCATGCAGCAGGCCTGTCCCATCGGCAGGCGGCATAGCTCATTTTTGGTTTCCCATGTAAAGGACATACGCTTTACTCCTGTCTCAATAAAAAGCTATCGTATTCCCCCAGCACACCTGGACGGCGGGCGTGCTGATGAGCGGCCTGCATGATGGTGTAAGCCAGCCGTAGCGGATCATGCCGGGCGTATTCGCTGCCCAGCGCCAGCATCTGGCCGCCAAACAGCCCGACCCCCATCTTCTGGAACTGCGCTGGGTTGGGAAACAGCTGGGCGCAGTTTTCCGCCCGATACTTTTCTATCATGCGCGGATGCGCCGGCTGCGTGTTGTACAGGCAGATGTCAACAACCCGCCCCCCTGCGTGCTGGTTGATTTCCTGCACATGCTGGGCGGCGGTGTATCCTTCCGTCTCCCCTTCCTGCGTCATGATGTTTAAAACATATATTCTAAGGGCGCGGGAGCGGCGGATGGCGGCGCTGACACCGTCTACCAGCAGATTGGGAATGACGCTGGTATACAGGCTTCCCGGCCCGAGCAGGATGAGATCGGCCTGCTCAATGGCGTCAATGACCGACGGCAGGGCCATCGGCCCCTCAGGCTCCAAGGTGACCCGTTCAATTCGCAGACCGTTCTGTTTTTTCGCGGCGGTAATGGCCGTCTCGCCCTGCACGGCGCTGCCGTCCTCAAACAAAGCGCGCAGGGCGACGTCATGGTTGGTGACAGGCAGTACCTTGCCCGTTACCGCCAGGAACTGGTTCATGCGTTCGACAGCTCCTTCGAAGCTGCCGCAGATGCCGCGCAGCGCAAGCAGAAAGAGATTGCCAAAGCTCTGCCCCTTTAGGGTTCCTTCCGTAAACCGATAATTGAGCAGCTGGCTCATGGTAGTGCTGGTATTGGCCAGCGACAAAATACAGTTTCGGATATCCCCGGGCGGCAGCATGCCGAATTCCTGGCGGATAACACCGCTGCCGCCGCCGTCATCAGTGACGGTGACGACGGCCGTGATGTTATCTGTGTATTCCTTCAGCCCCAGCAGGAGGGTGGAGAGTCCTGTTCCGCCGCCGATAGCCGTGACGCGCCGGCCGGACACGCGGGCCGCGCGCGCCAAATCAAAGGCTTCTGCCGGGGTTAGATCCTTATAATTCATGTCTATCCCTTCGCGATGTCACGGTGGCGCAGGCTAACGACCTGTCCGCCCCTTTCCATGGCTTCTGCCAGCTTGCGCGCGACAGTCACCGAGCGATGCCGGCCGCCCGTACATCCGACGGACAGCACCAAAGATGTCCGCCCTTCTTTAATATATTGCGGCAGCAGGAACCCGAGCAGGCCGTTGATGCGATCTATAAATTCGTCGACGCCCGGCGTTGCCATAACATAGTCGACAACCTCCTGATCCATGCCGGTTTTATCCCGCAGCTCAGACACATAGTAAGGGTTGCGCAAAAAACGCACGTCAAAAACCATGTCGCTGTCGCGCGGAATTCCGTGTTTGAATCCAAAGCTGCAAATAGTGATATGAATACGCTGCCCTTCCCGGCAAAAGAGATTCATGATTTGGCTGCGAAGCCCTGCCGTGGTCAAGGATGATGTATCTATGAGAAAATCAGCGCGGGCACGCACCGGCTCGAGCAGCAGTCGTTCCTCCGCAATAGCGGCGACCAGGCCCTTGCCTTCCCAATCCAGCGGATGACGGCGGCGGGATTCCCGCTGCCGGTTGACCAAAACCTCGTCGCCGGCGTCGATAAACAGGATGCGGAAATGGATGCCGATGGCGCCCATCTCCTCCATGACCTGAAAAAGCTCGGCGCTGTCCAGGCCGCCGCGCGCGTCGATGACAAAGGCGATGCGCTTGTAGCGGCTGTCGGGGAACAGACCCGCGAAATGGGGAATCATGGCGACTGGCATGTTGTCAATGCAGTAATAGCCGATATCCTCCAGCACGTCGACGGTCAGGCTTTTTCCTGCCCCCGACATTCCCGAAATAATCAGACATTCCATCACAGCTTCTCCGCCCTTCCGTCTTTACCCGCCAAGCAGCCGGATCTCCCGTTCAAGCACAACTCCCGTGCGTTCGGCCACTGTTTTTTCTATTTCCTCCATCA
>CAJMOV010000047.1 GCA_905215125.1 uncultured bacterium
GCTGCTAAAGCCGGTATATCAGGTGTTTTCCGATAAAAAGTCAACGGTAAAGGAGGAATCTTAGCCCTACAACAGATATACGTCTATTACATACAAGTAAAAATGAAAACAGCAAATATTTTTGGTGTAATGTTACAGAAAACCTTTGACAGCATAGGGGAATAATGGTATAATGTGAAAAAAGCGCCATTTAAAGTGGTAAATTTTAGTCATATTGTTATGACCTAGCCGGAAGGCGGCTTTGTGCGTAAATAACGACTCAAGAAAGAAGGGGAACCCATGAAAAAGAAACTGGCTTTGCTCCTAGCGATGCTCCTGCTCGTCTCCGTGTTCGCCATAGGCTGTAATAACGGCAGCCAGGACGACGTCAATGACGGAGAAGCCAATCAGGACGGCGGCCAAGATTCGGGGGAAAAGCGCGACGACGTCATCATTTACTGTGAAGGCGTCTGGTCGACCCTGGATCCGCACGGCAGCGGCAGTACATCCTACGTCAATATGTACCTGGCCAACCAGCTATATGAAGCGCTGACCTATGTCACCGACGAGGGTGAGGTCACCCCCGTGCTGGCAAAGGAATGGAGCGTCAGCGAAGACGGCCTGGTGTATACGTTCACCCTTAACGAGGGCGTTAAATTCCATAACGGCGAAGAGATGAAGGCGTCCGATGTGGAGTATTCCTATAACCGCGCAATGGGCTTTGCCGATCTGGAAACCTATTACGCCCCCATTGAAAAGGTCGAAGCCACGGGCGACTACACGGTGGATATCACGCTGAAATACGCATTTGCGCCCTTTGCGTCGTACGCGGCCAATATCCCCATTGTCAGTGAAAAGTACTGCTCGGAAAACAACGACAGCCTGCTCGAGACCGAGTGCGGCACCGGTCCGTATCAGCTGGTTGACTTTGATATGAATACCGAGTGCAATATGACCCGGTTTGACGACTACTGGAAAGGCCCCGCTTCCATCAAGGACGTCAAGTTTAAGGTCATTACCGAGGGCACGACGGCCGTCGTGGCCTTTGAGTCGGGCGAAATTGACTTCATGTATTGCTATAATGTCTCTGCTTATGCCCCGCTGGAGGAGTCCGGCAAATACAATACTGAACTGACGTCAACCCTGCACACGGCCCTCATCCTGCTCAACAACAAGGTCGCGCCGCTGGACAACGTCCACGTCCGCCGCGCCCTGGCCTACGCCACCGACCGTGAAACCATGATTGAGATCGCCTATGAAGGCCTGGCCGCCCCGACCTATCTGCTGGCGAACACCTCCTGCTTCGGCGTGACAGAGGAAAATTTCGTCAACCCCTATCCGTATGATCTGGAAAAAGCCAAGGAGGAGCTGGCCGAGGCCGGTTACCCCGACGGGCTGGATCTCGGTACCATGACCGTCATCGGCGGTTCGTACCATGAAAAGTATGCGCAGGTATTTCAGCAGAGCCTGTCGCAGATCGGCGTGACCATCGAGCTGCAGGCATCGGAAACCGCTGTGGCCGACGCCAGCGCACACGACTATACTATCTGTACCATGGGCCTCGGCTTTATGTCCGATTTCGCTTACAATTCGGCGCACTACACGCCGGACAACATGTCCAACTATGACAACTCCGAAGTAACCGCCCTGTTTGAAGAGGCGGCTGCCGAACAGGACAGCGACAGGCGCCTTGAGCTGTATGATCAGGCTATCAAGATCATTCAGGAGGATTGTCCCAATATCCCCATCTTCAACAAGCAGATCCCCTGGGTGTGGAACAAAAACCTGAACGCCACCCCCCATCTGGACAACGGCCGCTGCTACTACGTCTACGAGTGGAGCTGGAATTGAGCGCCTTTTCCATCTGACAAATTACCTTTGTAAGGCGAAGGAGTCTGGCGCGCCAGGCTCCTTCGTCCGTCAGGACGCAGGCCGTCCGTCCGCCGGGCGCCGCTGCCCTGATTAAGTCCCTGCTCACGCATCTCGCACCCAAAGGCACCAAGCGAAAGGAGAAGGAACCGAATGATCAAGTACGTCCTCAAAAGACTCCTGCTTCTCATCCCCGTCCTGCTCGGCGTCACCCTTATCATTTTCGCCATCATGGCCATCATGCCCGGCGACCCCGGACGCATGATCCTGGGCGAAAACGCTTCCCAGGAAGCGGTCGAAATGCTCAACGAGCAGCTCGGATATTACGATCCGTTTTTTGTCCAATTCTTTAATTATTTAAAAGATGCCATCACCAAGCTGGATTTCGGAAATTCCTACCGCACGTCCAAGCCGGTGTTTGACGATGTCTTCGCCCGACTGCCCAACAGCCTGCTGATCGCCTTTAACGGGATAGTGGGCGCCTGCGTGGTGGGCATCCCGCTCGGCATTTTGTCAGCGGTGCGGCAGTATTCCGCCATCGATACGATGTCGCGCGTCACCGCCATGCTGGCGGCGGCCATCCCGCCCTTCTGGCTGGGGATGATGCTCATATTTGCCTTTGCGCTCAAGCTCAACTGGCTGCCGTCCTCCGGCGCGGACAGCTGGCGGCACTTTATCTTGCCCATGATCACACTGGCGATACCCTATGCCGGCAGTATGCTGCGCATGACCCGATCAACCATGCTGGAAACCATCCGGCAGGACTACATACGCACGGCGCGCGCCAAGGGTGTGCCGCAGCGCGCCATCGTTTTCAAGCATGCGCTGAGAAACGCCCTGCTGCCCATCATCACCATCATGGCGACGTCGTTCGGCGGGCTGCTGGGCGGCGCCGTCATCACTGAAACGGTCTTTTCCATCCCCGGCCTGGGGACGCTGATCGTCACCGGCATCCGGCAGCGAGACAAGCCGATCGTTCTGGCTTCCATCCTGTTCCTCGCGCTGATGTTCAGCGTCATCATGCTGATCGTCGATCTGCTGTATGCCTTTGTCGATCCGCGCATCAAGGCCAAGTATTCGAAATAGGGAGGTGGAGACCATGAGCACAAAAAACCTGACTACAAAGGATGTCGTCAACGCCAAGGGAAAGAAGAAGAGCAAGTTCAAGGAGACCTGGCGCCGTATGAAAAAGAACAAGGGCGCCGTCGTCGGGCTTGTTATCCTGATCATTTTCGGCTTAGCCGCGATTTTTGCCAACTTTATCTCACCGGAAGAGCTCGTCACCCTTCAGGACGCAAAAATACGCCTTCAGCCCCCGTCTGCGGAGCACTGGTTCGGCACCGACGCCTTTGGCCGCGATATGTTCACCCGCGTTTTATACGGTTCCCGCATTTCGCTGACCATCGGCTTTGTCACCGCCTTTTTCTCGCTGGTAATTGGTGGCGTCCTGGGTGCTGCCGCCGCATTTTACGGCGGGCAGGTTGACAACGTCATCATGCGCTTTATGGATATGCTGACCGCTATCCCCAGCACGCTGCTGGCGCTGGCTATTGTCGCAGCGCTGGGGGCCAGCATGACCAACCTGCTGATTGCCATTACCATTTCCAGCATACCGGGCTTTGTACGCCTGATTCGATCCGTCGTTCTCACCGTCGTCGAAATGGATTATGTCGAAGCCGCCCGCGCCTGCGGGACCCGCGACGCGCGCATCATCTATAAGCATATTCTGCCCAACGCCATCGGCACCATTATTATCCAGACGACCTCCAGTATTTCGGGCATGATCCTTCAGGCATCCGGCATGTCATACATCGGTATGGGCGTTCAGCCGCCGACGCCTGAATGGGGATACATGCTGTCGGAGTCGCGCGAGTTTATGCGCGAACAGCCCTACCTGATGATCTTCCCCGGTATCTGCGTCATTTTGACCGCCCTGTCCTTTAACCTGGTGGGCGACGGCCTGCGCGACGCCCTTGACCCGCGGCTGAAAGACTGACGGGCCGCCCCTACACAATACATGAGAGAAAGGACGAAGCGGAAATGAGCGATAAGCTGCTTGAAATAAAAGACCTAGAAGTCATTTATAAGACCGATGAGGAAATGGTCCACGCCGTCAACGGCATCACCTTTGATTTGGAAAAAGGGGAATCCATCGGAATCGTCGGGGAGACGGGGGCAGGTAAAACGACGACCGCTCTGGCCATTTTGCGCCTGCTACCGGAAAAAACGGGCATTGTAAACCGTGGCACTATCAAAATGGACGGCGTCAACCTGCTGGAGGTGCCTGAGGTGGAAATGCGCGACATTTACCGCGGCGAGCGCATCTCCATGATTTTCCAGGATCCGATGACCAGCTTAAACCCCGTCCTGCGCGTCGGTGAACAGATTGCTGAGGCGCTTGTCTACCATAACAGTGGCCACAGAAGCAAAGAACAGATTGAAGCACGGGTCGAAGAAACGCTTGAGTTGGTCGGTATTCCCAAGGCGCGCAAAAACGATTTTCCGCACCAGTTTTCCGGAGGGATGAAGCAGCGCGTCGTCATCGCCATCGCGTTGGCCTGCGAGCCTGATCTGCTCATTGCCGACGAGCCGACAACCGCCCTTGACGTCACCATCCAGGCGCAGGTGCTTGCGATGATGGTCGAGCTGCGCCGCAAGCTGGGCACCGCCCTCATCATGATCACCCACGACCTGGGTATCGTCGCACAGGTGTGCGATAAGGTCGCCGTCATGTATGCCGGCGAGCTGGTGGAAAAAGGGACGGCCGAGGATATTTTTGCTTCCGAGCGCCATCACCCGTATACCGACGGGTTGTTCGGATCCATCCCCAATCTGACAGTCAAAAGCGCCAGGCTCTCTCCCATCGACGGCCTGATCCCCGACCCAACCGATCTGCCGAAGGGCTGCAAGTTCTCCCCCCGCTGCCCCAAGTGTATGGACATCTGCAAGGAGACGCCGCCCGACGAGTACGTCGACGGGACGCACTGCATCGCCTGTCATCTGTACAGCGGCGCCAAGGCGTAAAAGGAGGAGAGCAATATGACCGCCCAAAACAAAGTCCCTATGATTGAAACCAGAAGCCTGAAAAAATACTTTAAAGTGAAAAAGAGCTTTCTGCATGCCGTTGACAATATCAGCCTGTCCATTGACGAGGGCAAAACGCTGGGCGTCGTCGGCGAATCGGGCTGCGGCAAGTCGACGCTGGGCCGAACCATCCTGCGGCTTTTGGAGCCGACGAGCGGCGAAATCATTTTTAACGGCAAAGATATTTCCAAGCTGAGCAAGTCGCAGATGCGCGAGATGCGCCGCAACATGCAGATTATCTTCCAGGATCCGTATTCCTCCATCAATCCTCGCCAGTCGGTCAGTGAAATCATCGCCGAACCGATGATCGTCAACAAGACTTTCAAGAGCAAGGAAGAGCTGCTCAGGCGCATTGACCAGCTTATGGAAATTGTCGGCCTGGCTGAACGGCTTTACAATACTTACCCGCACGAGCTGGACGGCGGCCGCCGCCAGCGCATTGGCGTGGCGCGGGCGCTGGCTCTCGATCCGAAGTTTATCGTCTGCGACGAGCCGGTCTCCGCACTTGACGTTTCCATCCAGGCGCAGATTCTCAACCTGTTGATGGATCTGCAGGACGAACTGGGCCTGACGTATCTGTTCATCACCCATGACCTGTCGGTCGTCAAGCACATATCGACAGAGATCGCCGTTTTATATCTGGGGCAGTGCGTGGAAAAGGCCCCAAGTGACGAGCTGTTTGCAAATCCGAGCCATCCGTATACCAAAGCGCTGCTGTCCGCCATCCCTGTGCCGTCCCTCAGTATGCGCGATAAAGAGATCAAGGTTATCAAGGGGGAAGTCACCAGCCCCATCGATCCCAAGCCGGGCTGCCGCTTCGCCGCGCGCTGTGAGTACGCCAGCGAAGCCTGCATGGGCAGAGATCCCGAATTTCGAGAAATCGCCCCGTGTCACTTCTGCGCCTGCCCGCTTGCAGGGAGATAAGCAGAACACATCGCGCAAGGGCTGCAGCCACATGCAGCCCTTGCTTTTTTGCGGAGCAGACGGCAGTACGCGGCCGCTGCCTGAGACAGGACGGCGAAAAAATATTGACTGAACGGTCTGTTAAGCTTATGATAGGAGCAGAAGGACTTTTCGCAGCAGATGATAGGAGAAAGGAAGGAAACTATGCTACTGATACGCAGCGGCAACGTCTGGCTCGGCCCGGGACAGAGCCGAGTGGGATGGGACATTTTGTGCGAGAATGGGAAGATCAGGGAAATTGGCCCCGGTCTGAAGGCGGATGGAGCGCAGGTCATCGACGCCGCGGGGCGGGACGTTTATCCCGGCGTTGTACTGGGGCTGTGCGCCGTCGGCGCCGTCGCTTTCAGCGAAATGGGCGCATGGGACATGAACGAAGCGGCGAATCCCGTCTGCCCGCAAATGAACATCAAGGACGCTTTTGATCTGCGCGAGCTCAAGCTGCAGCGCTTTGGCCGCGCCGGCGTTACCTCCTATGGCCTGTGCCCCGGCACCAACGCCCTGCTGGCCGGCCAGATGGCGCTGGCTCATGTCGACGGCGAACGGACGGCCGACGTCTTTTTGGCTGAACGCATTGCCCTTAAGGGCAACTACACCCAGTCCGTCAAAGACGCCTTCAAAAGCAAGGGCGCGCCGCAGACCCGTATGGCCATGTACCAGCTGATGGACGACGCTTTCCGCGCCGCGCAGGAGTATATGGGTAAAAAGGAAAAGGATTACGACGAGGGCAAAGAGGTTCTGGCCCGCGCGCTGCGCCGTGAAATACCTTTTGTCGTCGCGGCCGAAACGCAGGGCGAAATTGAAAGCGTCATGGAAATTGGCAGGAAATATGACCTGCGGCTGGTTATTACAGGGGCTTACGGCGTCGCGCCGGCGGCAAAAGAGATTATGGAGCGGGGCTGGCATGTCATGTTGGGCGACAGCAGCTACATGATGGCCGGAATCAAGGGGCACATTGACCATCGCGATTTTGTCCGTCTGTACCGCGAGGGGATGAAGCTGTCGCTTTTCTGTTCAGGCGATCAGGCTTATCCTCCCGCATATGAGCAGGTGTGGTGGACGGCAGCACAGATGAGCGCCGCGGGAGCCACGGGCGACGAGCTTATGGACATGCTGACCATTCAGCCGGCCCGCGCCCTTGGAGTCGACCACCTGGTCGGCAGCCTGGAAGCCGGCAAGCAGGCTGATATCATCATCTGCCGGGGCAACCCCGCCGTGCGGTTTGACAACTACATCGACCAAACCATTGTCGCCGGACGCCTGTTTTTCGCAAGGGAGGGGAAATAAGCATGCTGCTCATTAAAAACGCCACCATTTATACAATGGAAGACGACGCCGTTATCGAAAACGGCGATATCCTGATCGAAAATGGTAAAATTAAGGAAATCGGCCGGAATTTGAGCGCGCCGGGCGCAGAGGTGATCGACGCTGCCGGCCTGTACGCCACCCCCGGCCTGATTGATGCGCACACCCACGCCGGCGGCTTTGCGCCCCCGGCTCCCGACCTCAACGAGATGACCGACCCGACCACCCCGCAGCTTGATGCCATCAACGCTATCGACATCCGTTCAGAGGATTTCCAGATGATCCACACCTGCGGCGTTACAGCCTGCTGCTTTATCCCGGGCAGCGCCAACGTCATTTGCGGCACCGGCTTTGTCGCAAAAACAGCGGGTAAAAACAGTATTCGCGACCTTGCGGTGCTGCATCCGGCCGTCATGAAATGCGCCATGGGCGGCAACCCCAAGGGCTACGGCAAGCGCGGCAAGGAGCCCATGACGCGCATGGGCGTCGCCAGCGTTTTCCGCGAGGGGCTGCGAAAGGCCAAGGCGTATATGGAAAAGAAGGAAGCGGCGGGGGAGGATAAGGAAAAGCTGCCCCCCTATGACGCCAAATGCGAGGCGCTTATCCCCGTGCTCAAGCGTGAAATCCCCCTGAAGGTGCACTGTGAGCAGTTTGACATGCTGACGGTCATTGACATTGCCAAGGAATTTGGATGCGACTACACCATCGAGCACGGCTGGGCCTGCAACCTGTACGCCGACGAGCTGGTCGAGGGCGGCGGCACCGTCAACTTCGGTCCTATCGGTATCGCCGAAGGCTATGGCGAGCTGACGGGCGGCGACGTCGCTTATCTTAAGGAGCTGGATGATCGCGGCCTTAATGTCACCCTTATCACCGACGGCCCCATCTGCGGCCCGCAGGTGCTGCTGATTTCAGCCGGCGACGCGGTGCGGTACGGCATTGATCACATGCGCGCGCTGCGTATGGTGACCATTAACCCTGCCAGGGGGCTGCGCGTCGACGACCGCATCGGCTCGCTCAAGCCGGGTAAGGACGCGGACATCGTCCTGTGGCGCGGGCTGCCCGCTATCGAAACGTCGGCCCGCCCAGCCTATACCATCATTGACGGACAGGTCGTTTATCAGGGCGAGTAAGCGCCGTTAAAGGCAGCGGCGCAAGCATAACACAGAAAGGATCATTGATATGAGCAAAAGCAACCTTTCGTCCGAACGCCCCTTTGTCTGGGATCAGCTGGATAAAGCAGGGCGGGACGCCGTCATGAGCACTGGCGAAGATTACAAGAGCTTCCTCGATGCGGGCAAGACGGAGCGCGCCTGCGCGCGGGAAATCATCCGGCGCGCCGAAGCGTGCGGCTTTGTCGATATCGGGAGTGTCGACAAGCTGTCGCCCGGCGATAAAATATACTACAATAACCGCGGCAAGGCCGTCGTTTTGGCTGTTGTCGGCAGCGAGCCGGTGGAAAGCGGCGTCAGCATTGTCGGCAGCCACATTGACTCGCCTCGCATTGACATCAAGCAGAATCCGCTGTATGAAGAAAGCGGCATGGCCCTGCTCAAGACCCACTATTACGGCGGCATCCGCAAGTACCAGTGGGTTGCGCGGCCGTTGGCCCTGTACGGCACGATTGTCCGCCGCGACGGCAGCGTGCTGGACATCGCCGTCGGCGACGAGCCGGGCGATCCGGTCTTTTACATCAGCGACCTGCTGCCCCACCTTGCGGCAGATCAGAATAAGAAAACGCTGGCCGAGGGGATTGAGGGGGAAGCTCTCAATGTCCTGGTCGGGGGTCTGCCCGCGGGCAACGACGGGGATGAAAAACGCTTTAAGGAAGGCGTTTTACAGCTGCTGCGCGACAAATACGGCGTGGAGGAAGAGGACTTTACCTCGGCTGAGCTGGAAATTGTGCCGGCCGGGGCTGCGCGCGACATCGGCTTTGACCGCGCGCTGATCGCCGCCTACGGGCATGACGACCGCGTCTGCGCCTATACATCCATGCAGGCGCTGTTCAGCCTGACCTCCTGCCGGAAAACGGCTGTCGCTCTCTTTGCCGACAAGGAAGAGGTTGGAAGCATGGGCAGCACGGGGATGCAGTCGCAGTTTTTTACCAATATGTTGGCTGAGATGATCGCCTTACAGGCCGGACAGTGCAGCGTCGTCGCCCTGAATCGCGCCCTGGCCCGCAGCGCTATGCTGTCTGCCGACGTCGCCGTGGCCTTTGACCCCAATTATCCCTCGCCGTGCGAAGCGCTGAATACCGCCGTGCTGGGAAAAGGGACGGCCATTGTCAAATACACCGGCTCGCGCGGCAAGTCGGGCAGCAACGACGCCAGCGCCGAGTTTATCGGTCAGGTGCGAAAATGCTTCAACGACGCCGGCGTCGTATGGCAGACCGGCGAGCTGGGCAAGGTCGACCAGGGTGGCGGCGGAACCATTGCTTACATCCTGGCGAATTGCGATATGGATGTTCTTGATGTCGGCGTGCCCGTCTTGTCCATGCACGCGCCTGTCGAAGCAGTATCCAAGGCCGACGTATATATGACGGTTAAGGCTTACCAGGCGTTTTACCAGAGATAAGCCGTTTCAGGCTGAAAGCAATAAAAAATCCCGCCATACAGCAATGGCGGGATTTTGCTTTATTTGCTGAAAGAACGTCCGGCAGCGTTTACGCCTGCTTTGGCGGCGAGGGCTTTTTTCAGCGCAGCCTCAAAAGGGCGGGCTGCCCAGAAGAGCGGCGCAGCGGCTGACGCTTTGCATTTCCACCCCATTCCAATACATAGCGGCCGGGGCTGGCGATGATACTGGCCATGATGCTGTGCCCTCTCGATTTGATGGGAAAGCGTTATTTAAGATAGTAGCCCATGTCCTGCCAAAATGTAAGGGAAAATCCCTATATTGATATGGGATTCGAGTGCTTTTTGCTTGACAATCTGGCGGGTGACATTTATGATAATGAAAGCGATACCTTGCAAAAAAATCTCACAGTACATGGAAAATTTGTTTGGAGGGGACTGTTTTATGAAACGAATTACCGTTCTTTTGCTGGCGCTTTGTATGGCCTTTGCCATGGTGGGGTGCGACGGCTCGGCCGGACGAGATTCCGGCAAGACCTTTGATGCCGAAGGGTA
>CAJMOV010000048.1 GCA_905215125.1 uncultured bacterium
CCCATCCACAGCAGGGAGATGCCGCTGCAGAAAAGCAGGATATAAAAGATGAGCAGATAGACGATGACCATGCCAAGATCATTTGATGTCACATAAACCACGCCTGCGGTAAAGACGCCGTGGAACGCCAGCTTGGCCACCGTTAGAGGGGCGTTAATCTTGTCCTTCAGTTCGTATATATGCCGAGACAGGGTGAAAATGAACAGGATCTTCCCCAGTTCAGCTGGTTGAATGCCGATGCCAAGGGCTTCGAAGCGGATCCAGCTTCGGTTGCCTGTATCCCCTTCAACGCCAAAGACAAACAGTGAACACTGAAGGGCGATGTTGAGGAAGAACAGGACTTTCCATATCGGCGCAATGCGCTCAAGGTCGATGAGGGAGGCGATGACGAACCCCAACACGCCCAGGGCAACGGCGGCAGCTTGGATGAGCACATAACGGTTGGTGTCAAAGCTGCGCGTGGCGCTGTAAATGAGCACCAGGCCAAAGCCGGACGAGACGGTCGCCAGCGCCAGAAGCAGCAGATCGGCTGCGCGGATATATGATTTAACGGCTTGCATAATGCGCTGCATAAGGCATGTCCTTTCCGTCGGGGCAGCCATGCCGCCCCCGCAGGGCAAGAAATCCAATACTTCTTTATTGTACCATTCATCGCCTGTTTATTCAAACCGTGGAATGGACAAAAATCCATACTGTGTGCGAACTTTTTTCGTCGGCGCACTTTGCCATTGGTGCTTTATATGGTATAATAACTGTATTACAGCTATTATACCGGATTGGTGAGGCTGCACCGCCGGCAGGTCCGGCGCCCTCGCGGGCTGCGGTGCAGCGGCTGTATGGCCCATCCGGGCGAAAAGCTGTGCGCCGGCGCAAACGGCGCCGCAGGTATTAGACGAAATAAAGCCCGTAATGTTCCAGCCCTCCAGAGCGGAACGGGGCAGGGGGGACAGCTATGACGCAAACTTATCATTCCGCCAACGAGGCAAAGACGGAGATTTTCGGCGCGCGTATCGCGGCGCACAGTAAAAATCTGTCGGCCATCGCCCTGTCAGGCGAGCTGGGCGCGGGGAAGACGGCGCTGGTTCGCGGGCTGGCGCAGGCCCTGGGGTGCCGCGACGCCGTATCCAGCCCAACGTATGCCATTGTCAACGAATACCGCGGGGGTGAGCGAAAGGTCTGCCATTTTGACCTTTACCGTCTTTCCGGCAGCGACGCCCTGTGGGAAATCGGCTGGCAGGACTACCTGGATTCCGGCGCGCTCTGCGTGGTGGAGTGGAGCGAGGTTGCCCCCGATCTGTTTCCTAAGGCGACCCTGCGGGCCAAAATTGAAATCACGGGAGAAAATACCCGTCTCATCACCGTTGACTGGCCGGAAGGGATTGAATTATGCTGATTCTCGCCCTGGATACGACGGGGCGCGTCGCTTCCGCCGCCCTTTGCCGCGATGGGGAGATTACCGCCGTCTGCCGCAGGGATTCCCAGATGGATCACAGCCGTACCATTCTGCCCGTCTGCCGCGATATGATGCGCGGCGCCGGGGTGGGGTTCGGCGATATTGACATTTTTGCAGCCGTCTGCGGGCCGGGATCATATACCGGCATCCGTATCGGCGTGGCCGCGGTCAAGGGTTTTGCTTTCGGGCAGGATAAGCCCTGTGCCGCGGTGTCCACCCTGGAAGCCGCAGCCTGGGCCGATACGGAAAGCACAGGGGAAAAGCTGGCCGTTGTCCAGGCGCGGCCGCAGGAGTATTTTGCCGCGCGCTTTTACTGGGACGGCGTCGCTATGGCCCGTCTGACGCCCGACGGCGTGCTGAGCGAAGGCGAGCTTCTGGCGCTGCTGGAAGAAAACCGCGCTTTGCGGCTGTGCGGCGACGGTGCAGGAGAGCTGCCGCGGGACAAACGTCTCCATCTGCCGCCCGCCGTGCAGGACGCCGCCAGCGCCGCCCGGTGCGCTTACGCTAAAGCGCTGGCGGGCCAAACGGTCAGCTGCCATGAGCTGACGCCGTCTTATCTGCGCCCGACCCAGGCTGAACGGATGCGGCAGCAGAAAAAGGCCTGAACAGAAAAGAGAGGATGCACATTATGAAAATTGTCATCGGAAGCGATCACGCCGGCTTTGAGCTCAAGCAGTCGCTCATCGAGCACATGCGCGCACGCGGCGTAGAGACAGAGGATGTCGGAGCATACGACAAGACATCCTGCCATTATCCGGTCATTGCTAAAAGGGTGGCCGATGCCGTTGCGCAGAAGCAATGCGACCGCGGCGTCCTGGTTTGCGGGACCGGCATCGGCATGTCGATGGCGGCAAACAAGGTCCGCGGCATCCGCGCCGCCGCCGTGTCCGACTGCTTTACCGCAAAGGCCACCCGAATGCACAACGACGCCAATATCCTGTGTTTGGGCGAGCGCACCGTCGGCCCCGGCCTGGCGGCCATGATTCTCGATTTGTTCCTCGATACCGAATTTGAAGGCGGCCGGCACCAGACCCGCGTCGATATGATTTCCGACCTGGAAAAATAAGACCTGCAAAAATAATAACCCCGTGAGATCGCGGTCTCACGGGGTAAAAATTTATCTTCTGTACCGTCCGCCGCGCTGCCGCTGGTAACGCCTGCGGCGGCGGTTGCGGCTGCGCATGATGCACAGCCACGCGGCAAAGATGGCGATCAGCCCCAATACCGCCCCCACGGCGATGCGGAAGGCTGTGCTGCCGAAAAAGGAAGTGATGCTGTCAACCACAAAGAGAACCTGCGAGCGCTCGACATCGTCCGACGCGACGAGATCCAGTGTGCCGTACTCCCGGCCATTATAGGAAAAGGTGGCGCTGCCCAGCGCCTGCCCTTTGGCGACAGGGGCCTTGATGTCCTCGTCGACCTTGATGTCCGCCTTTACCAGGCTTTTGTCAAAGTCGTTGGGCAGCAGCGCAGATAAGTCGCCTTCCGGGGTCAGCATGATGGTGTCGCGTTCGCTGGACAGGCGAATGGGAACTTCGGCAATGGGATCGCTGCTTTGAACCAATTGCTGAACGGAGAAGTTGTCCGCCGCATAATCGAGCAGCTTGATGGTCTCGGTGAAATTGCCCAGCGTGCCGTCTTCGGCTTCTTCAGCGCCCAGCACAACAGAGATATAGGTCAGGTCGTCATTTTGCGCGGCGGCGACCAGGCAATAGCCTGCCGGGGTGGTAAAGCCGGTCTTCATACCAATGGCCGAGGAATAGTAATAATCCGCCTGGCGGATTCTTGAGATAAGGTGGTTGGTCGTCGTCAAGGTCGTTTCATTGGGGTGCTTGTTGGTGGCGGCAATGGTGGTCTGCGGCATTGCGACAACTTCAGCGATGGTGGGGTTTTGCAGCGCAGCCTCGGCGATGAGCAGCATGTCCCGCGCCGTTGTATAGTGGTTGTCGTCATGCAGACCGTGGGGGTTTGCGAAATGGGTGCCCGTGCATCCCAATGCCTGCGCCTTGGCGTTCATCATTTCGGCAAAGGCGTCCTGTGAGCCGGCGATATGCTCGGCCAGCGCATTTGCAGCGTCATTGCCTGAAGAGATGAGCAGGTATTTGATGAGATCGGAAAAAACCATTTCCTCGCCGGCGATGAGGAAAACGCTGCTGCCCCGCTCAGGCAGGCCGTCGACAGCGCTGCTGGATACGGTGACCATGTCGGTCAGGCTGCCGTTTTCCAGCGCGACCAGCGCGGTCATCAGCTTTGTGGTGCTTGCGGGGTAAAGCTGCGCGTCGGCGTTTTGCTCAAATAGGATCTCGCCGGATTTGACCTCGTACAAAATGGCCGCTTTGGCGTTGATGACGGGGGGCTCGGCGGCGTAAGCCGGCGTCAGGAGAGCCGCCAGGATCAGGATGAGACACAGTGAGGCTTTCAGTTTACGCAAGACAGGCATCTCCTTACTGATAAAATTTGCACTCAGGGCGCATTGTTTGGTATAATATCGGCAAAAGCAGGCGGGCGGCCCGGCGCGGCGGGACCCCGCGCGCTGCGTCCGGACAGCCGGGGCAGACGGAGAGATTTAATCAATAGTTTATCAGAAAATTCCCCTTTTTTCAATGTCTGCCGCGCAGGCTTAAGAAAATTTACAGAGTTTGGCGGAAAACAACGCGGGAGCGGGTGACGGATGTGAAAAAAGGCGCGGCGGCTTTCCTGGCTTTGGCGATGTGCCTTGCGGGCTTTGCGCTGGGGCGGCTTTCCGCTCTGTGGGGCGGAGCGGTTTTGTACGGCGGCGGGGAAAGGCTGCATTTGGCTGCGCTGGAAGTCACCCCCTTCGCGCCCGATGCGCCGGCCGCGGAGCCCTTTGGCCTTATCGACATCAACAGCGCCGATGAGGAGGCCCTCTGCCTGCTGCCTGGAATCGGGCCGCGGACAGCGGAGAAGATCATCGACTACCGCGAGGAAAACGGTCCATTTGCATCCATTGAGGAAATTCAGGCCGTCAGCGGCATCGGCCCTGCAAAATATGAAGACATCAAACAGTACATCTGTACGGGGAGGTAATTATGAGGATACTGGTCGTTGACGACGAAAAGCTGCTGGTCAAAGGCATTAAATTCAACCTGGAAAACGAGGGCTATACCGTCGACGGCGCGTACGATGGCGCCGCCGCCCTGGCTATGTTCCGTGAGAACAGCTATGATCTCATTATCCTGGATCTCATGCTGCCCGTGTTGGACGGCCTGACCGTCTGCCGGAAAATCCGCGATTCCTCTAACGTCCCTATCATCATGCTGACGGCCAAGGGAGAGGGCAGCGACAAGCTGATAGGCTTTGAATATGGGGCGGACGACTACGTCACCAAGCCCTTTGACATTCTCGAGCTCAAGGCCCGCATCCGCGTCATCCTGCGCCGCGCGGGGCAGAGCTCAAGCGCTGGCGACCTGCTCAAGGCAGGGCCGGTTGTCGTCGACGTTCTGCAGCGCACCGTTTCCATCGGCGAGCGCGACGTTGACCTGACGGCCAAGGAGTTTGACCTGCTCGTCATGCTCATGCGCAACCAGGGCCGCGTATTCAGCCGCGAGACGCTGCTCAACAGCGTGTGGGGCTACGAATACCCCGGCGATATCCGCACGGTCGACGTGCATATCCGCCGCCTGCGTGAAAAGCTGGAGGAGGACGACGCCAACCCCAAGTTCATCCTGACAAAGTGGGGTGTCGGCTATTATTTTCGCGTTGAAAAAAATGCCCAGTGAAAAGGAGCTTTCCCGCGGCCTTGCGCGGGTCGCAAGCAGCCTGCGCTTCCGCATCAGCGTTGCTTTCGGCGTGCTTTTGGCGGCGGCGATGCTCATTATCAATTACTATCCGGTGGAGCTGATGCGGCAGCAGATCATCGCGACAAAGGAAAGCGAAATGCTGACGGCGGCCGGTACCCTGGCCGCCGCCCTGGAGGGCTTTTCCTCCCTGACGGAGGAAAATGTATACTCCGCCGTCCGGCTGCTGGAGGTCATGCGCGACAGGCGGATACTGGTCACCGACGCCGGCGGGGTCGTTATTTTTGACAGCTCGAAAACATCGGCCGTCGCCGGCCGGCTCGCCCTCTTTCCCGAAATCATCTCTGCCTTGTCGGGAAAGGATGTCTTTCGATGCAGGTACAGCGAGGCAGCCTTTGAATCGTGCGCCGCCATGCCCGTCATGCGGTCGGACGCCGCATTCGGCGCTGTGTATTTTTATGATTACGACACCGAGCAGGCGCTGTTTCTGCGCCAGACGCGGGCGGATTTGCTGCGGCTTTCGCTCAGTATATCAGCGGTGTGCGTCTTTGGTATCGCCGCCTTTATGCTTATTTTCAGCCGCAGGCTGGGCCTGCTGCTGCGCGGCGTCAAGCGGGTTGGGCAGGGCGATTATGACTATCAGATCGACATGGGCGGCGGAGAGGACGAGCTGGCCGCCATCGCCAACGAGTTCAACGTCTTGACGGCCCAGATACGCAAAAACGAGGATCTGCGCCGCCAGTTTGTTTCCGACGCCAGCCACGAGCTCAAGACCCCCCTGGCGTCGATACGCCTGCTGTCCGACTCCATTTTACAGACGGAAAATATCCGCCTGGAGGACGTGCGCGAGTTTTTGGGGGACATCAATGAGGAAATCGAGCGCCTGACCCGCATTACCGAAGGGCTGCTCGACCTGACCCGTCTGGACGCGCTGCCCCCCACCCGGCCGGAAAGGTGCGACGTCGCTCTGTCGGTGCGCAAATGCGCCGAGCTTTTGCGAGGCAGCGCCGAGCAGTATCATGTGCGGCTGATTATCCGGTGCGAGGGCAGCTATTTTGTCATGGGAGACCCGGACGGACTGCGGCAAATCGTTTTTAACCTGATGGAAAACGCCATTAAGTATAACCGCGAAGGGGGCAGCGTTACCGTCACCCTTACCGGCGAAGGAGATATGACGCTTTTGCGCGTGTCCGACACCGGCATCGGCATCCCCAAGGGCCAGCAGTCGCATATCTTCCAGCGCTTCTACCGCGTTGACAAGACCCGTTCGCGCTCAACCGGGGGAACGGGGCTGGGCCTCGCCATTGTTTCGGAATGGGTTAAAAAGCTGGGCGGGCGCATCGAGGTGGAAAGCGAGCTGGACAGGGGAACCACCTTCACCGTCCGCCTGGTATCCTGCCCGAAGGGAGGGGAGGACGGGTGAAAAAACACATTTCCCTGCTCGCAGCCCTGCTTCTGACGGTGCTGGCGTCCTGCGGCGCGCCGCAGGACGCGTCGGCGCAGCAAACTGCCAAGGTTTATTTTCTCACCACGCCCGACGCCAGCCTGGGCGGCGAGCGTTTGACGTACGAGCACCGTCTTGTTGAAAACCCCGGCAGCTCGGAGGCGCTTAAAAAGCTGATTGCTGACATGTACACCCCGCGCGCCGCTGGCAACCGCAGCGTCATCCCCGACGATGTGCGCATGCAGTCGCTGACCCGCTTTTCCTCAGTGGTCATTGTCGATTTCAGCGCGGAATATCGCGCGCTCAGCCCGCTTGAGCAAAGCCTGCTGGCCGGGGGCGTCGCCATGACCCTGCTGGGCCAGGAGGGGGTGTCCTATGTCCGCATCACATCGGACGGAGAAGCGCAGCCTCCTATGGGCAGCAAGTATTTTTCACTGGAACAGATCATGCTGACAAGCGACGCCATCTCGCTCAACGCATACGACGTCACCCTTTACTTCCTGACAGACGACGGCATGGGCCTGTCCCAGGTGCAGCGCACCATAAAAACGGCTGACGAATACCCCACGCCGCAAACGCTGCTTGAGCAGCTTATGACGCCGCCCGCCGAAGGGGACTTCCGCGCCCCGCTGTCCGGCGAGGACGCAGTCAACTCCTGCCGGCTGGGGGAGGACGGCATCTGCTATATCGACCTTGCGCAGGCGGACAGCGGGCAACGGGGGACGGTACAGTTGTACGCGCTGGTCAACACCGTCATGGGGGACAACAGCGTGCAGGGGGTTGTCGTCACTGTGAACGGCCGGCTGCCGTCGGCCTGCGGCATCCCCGACTGTGACGGCGTCCTCAGCTTTTCCCGTGCATTTGGGTGACAGTGGGAGGTTATATGAAGAACAACACAAAAAAGCAGGACATCCTGGAAGCCTATGCCGAGCTTGTCGTCTCCCTGGGGCTTGAGGGGGCGTCCATCGGCGCGGTAGCGCGCCATATGGGCATCAATCAAAGCCTGATTTTTCACTATTTTGAAAACAAAGAGGATCTTTTGTGCCAGCTTAGTCAGATGGTGGCGGAAAAGTGCATCCAGTCCTATGAAAAGCTCTGCCGCGGCGATATTGAGGCAACGGCGGAGGAATTTGAGCGCTTTGCCGGTACGGTGCTGGAAATCCACAGAAAGCGCAGCAGGACAATCAGCCCCAAGCTGTATTTTTCCCTGATGTATCTGCTGCCGCGCAACAGGGCGGTTTACCGCAGCTTTGTGCACCTGGGAGACACGGCGGCCGGCCTGATTGCCGGCCGGCTGGAGCTTTTCCGCGCTGCCGGCGTCATCCGCGTTGACGACTGCGTCATGGCGGCGCGCACCCTGCTGTGTTTAGCGGACGGCATTTTGTGCTATGGCGGACTTGTCGGCAGGGAGGATTACGCCCCCTTTGTGGAAACCCAGCGCCGTATGTTTTATGCCCAGGTCGATTTTACGGCCCGGGCGGACAGATAATTTTCCGCCCCTTTCTGCGCATACTAAGAGGAAACCAACCAAAGGGGGAATCACCATGCAGTTTTTTGCCTGTGAAAAATGCGGAAACATCATTACCTTTGTCAAGGATGCCGGCGCGCCTGTCTCCTGCTGCGGCAAGCCCATGCGCCAGATGGAAGCCGGCGTGGTGGAAGCAAGCGCGGAAAAGCACCTGCCTGTTGTCGAGGTCAAGGGGCGCGACGTATATGTCTGCGTCGGCAAGGCCGAGCACCCGTCGGCGGAGGAGCATTTCATCGAATGGGTTGCGCTGGAAAGCAAAGAAGGCTGCCAGCTGAAGAAGCTGCAGCCGGGCAAGCCGCCCCGCGTGTGCTTCGGCTTGAGCGAGGGGGACGCCGTCAAGGCGGTTTACGCCTATTGCAATCTGCACGGCCTGTGGAAGGTGTAGAGCGGCAAAAACGCCCGGCGGGCGTTTTTTTATTGCCCGGGCGCATTTTTGGCCGCGCAGGGCGGCACGGCGCTAAAGCTGATTGAACGGACAATAAAATTTTCCTTTACATCCCCGCCGTCCTGCGCTATACTTGTAACCGACAGGCATAGGAAAGGAATGACCGCCATGAGAAAGCTGCGCCCGCCCCGGCTTACAGCAAAGCCCATCCGTTCGGCCGAGCCTATCATTTTTCTTGTCGTTTTTCTCGGCATTTTCTGTGCCATTGGCAGCAGAATGGGTGCTGTCAACATGCTCGGCACCATGATGGAGACGGCTTATGAGCTGCTGCTCGACACGGTTTTTTACATTATGGCCGTCGCCGTGCTGGCCGGCGCGTTGTCGGCGCTGCTGTCCGAATTCGGCGTCATCGCCATGGTCAACAAGCTGCTTTCCCCCCTGATGAAGCCGTTGTACGGTCTGCCCGGCGCCGCCTCCCTCGGCATCGTCACCACTTACTTATCGGACAATCCCGCCATCCTCGCCCTGGCCAATGACAAGAGCTTCCGCCGGTATTTTAAGAAGTACCAGCTTCCGGCCCTGACCAACATCGGCACGGCCTTCGGCATGGGTGCCATTGTCACCACCTTTATGATCGGCCTTGTATCCCCGACAGGGGAGAGCTTTGTCAAAGCGGCGCTCATCGGCAACGTCGGCGCCTTTATCGGCAGTATTGTCAGCACCCGTCTGATGCTGCGCCACACCGCCAAGCTGTACGGAAAGGAGGAGCCGTGCGACGGCAGTGAAAGCGGCCCCGAAATGGCGACAGAGCACCGCGCCGTCCGCGAGGGAAGCATCGGCATGCGCCTTATCGACGCCATCATGGACGGCGGCAAGACCGGCGTGGCCCTGGGGCTGGACATCATTCCCGGCGTGCTTATCATCTGCACCATTGTCCTGATGCTGACCAACGGCCCTTCGGAAACAGGGGCGTATACCGGCGCCGCTTACGAAGGGGTGGCCTTCTTCCCCTGGCTGGGGCAGAAGCTGTCGTTTATCCTCCAGCCCCTGTTTGGCTTTACCAGTAACGAAGCCATTGCCGTCCCCATCACCGCCCTCGGCTCGGCCGGCGCGGCCATCGGCCTTGTTCCCAAGCTGGTGTCGAGCGGCAGCGCCACCGGCTGCGACGTCGCTGTTTTTACCGCTATGTGCATGTGCTGGAGCGGCTATCTCAGCACCCATGTCGCCATGATGAACAACCTAAAGCATGGCAAGCTGATCGGCCGAGCCATTGCTTCCCATACTATCGGCGGCCTGTGCGCCGGCGTCGCGGCCCACTGGCTGTTCCGTCTGGTATCGCTGCTGTAGCAAACACCCCAAAGGGGGGGCGCAAGCCCCTCTTTTTTGCTGCCCGCAGGCCATCCTGTGCGATAAACGGGGCAAAAAGGCGGTAAGAAAGGGCCGGTGGGGTCTTGCTTTTGCAAACGGGGTGCTGTACAATAAATAACGTATGGGAACGAAACCCAGTGAGTAGGGGACTGCATACAAGGAGGGGGATAACACCAGTATTCGGGGAGGAACATTGGGCGTGCAGCCAGGACAACAGGATAGGAGGAAA
>CAJMOV010000049.1 GCA_905215125.1 uncultured bacterium
CCCGATGGGCACCGGCCCGTATAAGGTCACCGAGCGCATTACGGCTGAATCCATCACGCTGGAAGCCAATGACAAGCATTTCGCCCTGAAGCCGGAAATCCCGAAGGTCATCGGCAGGATTATCACCGATCCCAGCACCGTTTCCGTCGCAGTCGAGACAGGCGAAATCCATCTGGCCGGGCACAACGCCGAGGTGCCGGCCACCAACCTGCCTTTGCTGGAGGATAACCCCGACCTGACTGTGCAGTATGTCGATCAGAACACAACGATGTATCTGACCTTCAACACCCAGACCGAGCCATTCAACAACCGCGCCCTGCGCCAGGCGTTCTGCTATGCGCTGGATAAGCAATTTATCGTCGATGTTGTTGAGGAAGGCCACGGCACCGTCGCCAACACCCTGCCTGCCCCGTCGGTATTCGGCTATCCGTCCGACCTCAAGGGGTATGAATACGACGTTGAAAAGGCAAAGGAAAAGCTGGCCGAGGCTGGTTATCCCAACGGCGAAGGTCTGGGCGCCATCCCCCTTTTGACCCGCGAAGGGAAATTCAAGCTGGCCGGCGAAGCCATTCAGAGCCAGCTGGCCCAGATCGGCGTCACCCTGGAGATTCAGCTGCTGGAAAAGAACGCTTACCTGGATGACATTATGAGCGGCAATTTTACCCTGGCTTACGGCGGCGCCAGCCATGGCAACGATGCGGCCCTGTACGCGCAGAGCCTGACCGTCGCCAACATCGGCGGCATGAATATGTCCCACGTCAACGATCCCCGTATGGAGGAGCTTTTCCCAAAAGGCGTTCTCACCAGCGATACTGACGAGCGAATGGAAATCTACCATGAAATTTTCAGCATTGCGGAAGAGGAAGCCTGGTATGCCAGCATCTATTACCCCCAAGGCGCCCTGGTTTACACCAATAAAATCGAAATAGGCCCCATGCACGGATCCATGCCCTACATCCACGAAATCACCCTGGCCAAGTAAACGACCTGCCTGCCCGCTGCGCTGAGTCTGCGCAGCGGGCATTTTTTGTCCAGAGGAAAGCCCGGGAGGGGCGGAAGGGGATCCGCATCCTGCCGTAAAAAACGCACAAAGCAGACGCGCGGCGCATAAGCTAATAAAAATCGCCTGTTTGACTATAAGGGTAGGAAAAGAGAAGTGGAAGGGTGTAAAAAGCAGATAAATGTAACATAAAAATGAAAACATATAGATAAAAAGCATAAATATTTTTCAAATATACTTTATATTTTAGTTGACAAAAACAAAGACTGCCTTTATAATAAACGAAAATCAATGCAGCGGAAAAGGCTGCAGACAAGAGGAGGATTAGTATGAAGAAGTTGACAGCGCTGTTTTTAACGGTATTGATGCTGTTTGCGCTTGCCGCGTGCAGCGATGCCGGAACGACAGATCAGCAGCAGCCGTCCGACGGCGACCGACAAAGCGCCGATCAGGGCGCTTCGGACGGCGGCAGCAAGGATACCCTGATCGTAGCCCTGAGCGCCGACATTCAGTTCCTTGACTCGTTCCTCACCTCCTCCGCGACCGACGATATTGTCGATCATGAAATCTATGACGGCCTGGTGCGCCGCCCTGTCGACGGCGCCCAGGACAAGACGCCCACCCCTTGGATCGCCGAAAGCTGGGAAATTTCGGACGACGGCCTGACCTACACCTTTAAGCTGCGCGACGATGTGCTCTTTCACAACGGTACGCCCATGACGGCCGACGATGTCGCTTTCACCGTAGAAAGGGCCATGGAATCGGCCTATATGGTGTCGAGCTTTGGCCAATATGTCGAGGGCGCCGAGGTGATTGACGACTACACTGTCGCCATCAAGCTGAAAAAACCGTACGCCCCCTTCCTTGATAAGCTGGACACCTCCTTCCCGATCCACAGCCGCGCTTATTGGGCCGAATGTGCCGAAAAAGCAGAGGCCGAGGGCACGACAGCGGAAGCCGTTTTCCTGGATCATCCCATCGGCACAGGGCCGTATCAATACGTCAGCCGCGTTGTCGGATCGAGCGTCACGCTCAAGGCCTTCCCCGACCATTTCTGCGTCACACCAGGATTTGAAAACCTGGAATTTAAGGTCATCACCGACCCGAGCACCGTCGCCGTCGCCATTGAGACGGGCGAGGTCGATCTCGTCGGCGGTACAGCAAGCTCCATCCCGGCGGCGTCTATCCCGCTGATGGAGGAAAACCCCGATCTCGACGTCACTTATGTAAAAAGCAACAGCACAAATTACATCACCTTCAACAGCACGGTTTCGCCGGTCGATAATCCGCTGGTCCGCAAAGCCATTACCTATGCTGTCGATAAACAGTTTGTCATTGATGCGGTTGAAAACGGGAACGCCACCATCGCCACCGGCATGACGATGGATCTGGTCTTTGGCCACAGCGATAAGCTGACTGGGTACCCTTACGACCCGGAAAAGGCAAAGGAGCTGCTGGCCGAGGCCGGCTACCCCAACGGCGAGGGGATGCCCACGCTTGAGATGAAGATCATGGAGGGCAAGGCCAAGTCGGCGGCCGAGATCATCCAGGAAAACCTGCGCGCAATCGGCGTTGACATGGAAATACTGACCATGGAGAAAAACGCCTTTCTCAATGACGTTACCACCAACGGCGATTACACGATGGCCTATCTTGGCGTCACCCTGGGAAATGACGCCGCCTATTATTCCGAGATTTACACCACTGCCAACATCGGCGGCATGAACATGGCGCTGGTTACCGATCCTGAAATTGACGCCATGTTTGCAGAAGCTGACGTCTCGTCCGATTCCGATTTCAGGCTTGAAAAGTACGAGGAGCTCCTGCTCAAGCTGGAGGACGAGTGTTATTACGGGCCCATCTACAACGGCATGAACGTCTATGTTTCCAGCAACAAGATTCAGCTGCCGGAGACCTACAACTGCCTGCCGTTCCTGTTCCAGGTTACGCCCAAGTAAAAAGAAATCGGGAAGCCCGCCTGCAAAGGCGGGCTTTTATACTGCATTGCGCGCAGTGATACGCCAAGAAACGACAGGATATTGTAAAAAAGAACAAAAAGAGATATAAAAATATAAACATAAGGAGAAAACGAACAGGATATGAAAAAATAATTGCATTTTTATTGACATAAATGACAAAAACCTTTACAATATACATACAGCACAGTGCTGCAAAAGAGGAGGATTATGTATGAAAAGAATGACAGCGCTGCTGCTGGCGTTACTGATGCTGTTTGCATTGGCCGCCTGCAGCAACAACAACCCCGAGTCCCAGCAGCCGTCGGATGGTGAAACCCAGCAGGACGCCGACGAACAGCAGCCCGCGCAAAACGGCGAGGTCAAGGACACACTGGTTATTGCCCTTGGCGCCGACGTACAGTATCTGGATCCCTTCCTCACGTCCTCCATGACAGACGACTGCATCACCTATGAAATTTATGAAGGTCTTGTCCGCAGGGCGACTGATGACGACGAAGACAAGACCCCCAAGCCCTGGGTGGCAACGGAATGGGAAATTTCCGAGGACGGCATGGAATATACCTTCAAGCTGCGCGATGACGTCGTCTTCCACAACGGCACCCCGATGACCTCGGACGACGTCGTATTTTCCATGGAGCGCGCCGTTGAGTCCCCCTATATGGCGTCCGTATTCGGGCAGTATGTCGATCACGCCGAAGCCATTGACGACTACACGGTCAAGGTCATTATGAAGGCCCCCTACGCCCCCTTCCTGAGCCGTCTGGACGTCACCTTCCCGATCCACAGCCGCGCTTACTGGGACGAATGCGCCGAGAAGGCGGAAGCCGAGGGCACGACGGCGGAGGCCGTTTTCCTGGATCACCCCATCGGCACGGGACCGTACATGTATGAAAGCCGCGAGCTGGGCGCCAGCGTCTCGCTCAAGGCCAACCCCGACCACTGGTCGGTTACGCCGGCGTTTGAAAACCTGGAGTTTAAGGTCATCACCGACCCCAATACCGTCGCCGTCGCCATCGAGACGGGCGAAATTGACATGGCCGGCGGCACGGCCAGCACCATCCCGGCCACCTCTGTCCCCCTGATGGAGGAAAATCCTGATTTGAACGTCACCTATGTCCCCAGCGTCACGACCAACTACATCGCTTTCAACACCAAGAATGAGCCGACGAATAACGCTTTGTTCCGCAAGGCCGTCGCCCATGCCATTGACAAGCAATTTGTCATCGATGTTACAGAAAACGGCAACGCCACCCCGGCCGTCGCTATGACGTGCGACCTGGTCTTCGGCCACAGCGACAAGCTGACCGGCTACGCCTATGATGTGGAGCAGGCCAAGGAGCTGCTGGCTGAGGCCGGTTATCCCAACGGCGAGGGCATCCCGACCCTGACGCTGAAAATCATGGACGGTAAGCCCAAGTCGGCGGCCGAGGTTATTCAGTCCAATCTGCGTGAGATTGGCGTCGATATTGAAATCGTCATCCTGGAGAAAAACGCTTTTCTGTCCGAGGTCGGCGACAATAAGGACTTTGAGCTGGCTTATCTGGGCATCTCCTGCGGTGAGGACGCCGCCCTTTTCGCCGAGGTCTACACCAGCGCCAACCTGACCGGTCTCAATCTGGCCCAGCTTGACGATCCCGTTGTAGATCAGCTGTTTATGGAGGGCGACGTCGCCGCCGACAACGACGTCCGCCTGCAGAAGTACGAAGAGGTGCTGCTCATGGTGGAGGAGGATTGCTGGTACGCCCCCATCTACCACCCGATGAATACCTTTGTCACCAGAAGCAACATTCAGATGGGCCCCACGCATGCCAGCAAGCCCTTTATGTTTGAGGTCACCCTCAAATAAAAAAAGCCCGGCAGTAAAAATCCCGCCTTCGCAGGCGGGATTTTTTGTTGTTACACATGCCGTTTGCGCCACAAGGAGGCGGCGAGGCCGCAGACCGCATCAGCTGCGAGAAGGGCGGCGCAGCTGATCAGGGCAGATAGCCATTCCCAATAGTAATCAATGAGATAAAACCCGCTGCGCAGCCAGAACGGAAAGATGAGCAGGGCGGCCAAAAGAAAGGCGGCCGCCGTGAACAGGGAGATACGCCGCCGGGCGATGGGCAGGCGACCTGCGCGGATGATGCACAATCCCGCCAAAAGGGCGGTAAAGGAAAAGCCGGATCCGCCCCTGCCTAAAGTGCCGACGGCCTGCTGAAAAGCGTTCAAGCGGGGAAGGGCAAGCTGAAGCGCGGCCGTCTGCTCGTCGGTCAGCTGGCCGCGGAAGGACTGCATCAGGGCGCTGGCCTCCAGCCGGCACAGGGCGGCGGCTCCCAGCATCAGGGCGAAGAGAATGGCGCAGACGACGGCGCCGATGGAAACCGCGCGCGTCAGGCGCGCCTTGTCGGCCGACTGACGGCTGCGCTCGCCGTAGATGAGATAGGTCAGGTCGGCGTCAAGCGCGGCTGCGATGGCCGCCAGCATATCGACGTCGGGCAGGGTTCGTCCCGTTTCCCAGCTGGAAACCGTTTGACGCGTGACATGCAGGCTGTCGGCCAGCTGCTGCTGGGAAAGCCCCCTTTCCCTTCGGGTTTTGGCGATGTTTCTCGATACTGCCATTTTGCGTCACCTCATGTATTTGGGATGGCACCATTATACCGCGCAGCCGCCCGCTTGGCACGCAACAGGATGTTGCGGGGCAGGCTTTACAGGGGACGAGAGCTGTTGCAGGAAAAAACGGCCATCCAAGGGATGGCCGGCATACGGGCGCGTTATCCGGGCTTGGGGGCGGAAAAACGGACGGTGAAGGTGCTGCCGCGCCCCGGCTCGCTGTCGACAGCGACGCGCGCGCCGCAGGTCTGGGCCAGATGCTTGACAATGGCGAGGCCCAAGCCGGTGCCGCCGACGTCGCGGGATCGGCTTTTGTCCACGCGGTAAAAGCGTTCAAAGATGCGGGACTGCTCTTCCTTCGGGATGCCGATGCCGGTGTCGGCCACCGACAGGCAGGGGCTTCCGTCATCGGAATAGACCGACACGGTGACGGCGCCGCCGTCATGGTTATACTTGACGGCGTTGTCGCACAGGTTGCAGATAAGCTCAAGCAGGGCGGGGCGGGATGCACACAGGGTTTGCTCCTGCCCTTCGACGCGAAGAGTGATACCGCGTTTTTCTGCGCTTTCCCGTACACGGGAGGCCGCCTCGTGCGCCAGCGACAGCAGGCCGACGGGGCCGTCCGCCTGAGGAACGGCGCCTTCGTCCAGGCGGGAAAGGGAAATGATATCGTCGACCAATGCGAGCAGGCGGGCACATTCGCTCGAGATAATGCCGGCAAAGCGGGGCACATCCTCCTGCCGGGCCATGCCGCTTTCAATGAGCTCGGCGTAGCCGGAAATAGAGGTCAGGGGGGTCTTGAGCTCGTGTGAGACGTTTGCGGTGAACTCACGGCGCATCCTTTCGTTTTCCTGCTGCTCGGTGACGTCGGACAGCAAAAGGATGCAGCCGTTGGACGCCGGGCTGGCCAGCACGCGCAGGGCGCGCTCATGCAGCGTTTCGACGCGCTCGGCCCGGCGGCCGCCCAGCGCGCTGCGCGCAAGGTCGGTCATCCACGCTTCGCGGCACAGGACGACAAGGTTCTGCCGCGCAGGGGACAGGCCGGAGCAGCCCAGCAGGTGCAGGGCGCTGGCATTGCATGACAGCACGCTCAGCCTGTCGTCCAGCACGATGAGCCCTTCGGTCATCGAAGCTGTAATGGCGGAAAGCTGCTCGCGCTGGCGGGTCAGCGTCTCCATGCGCAGGCGCAGGTTTTCGTTTTGATAATGGATGCGCGCAAGCAGAGGGGACAGCTCCTCGTAGGTATCGTTGTCAAGGGGATGATCAAGGTCAAGCCGGCCCAGCGGCTGAAGCAGCCGGCGCGTCACGCGGGAAGCAAAGAAAAGGGAAAAGAGACACAGAACGCCGCTGGCGGCAATAAAGCGGGGCAGGTGCCGGCGTGTCGAAGCCCAGATGCTGGACGAGCAGGCGGCGACGCGCAGGACGGTATCGGTATCCAGACGCAGGGCATAATAATAACATTCGTCGCCCAGGGTGTCGGACAGGCGTGTGCGCTGTCCCGTGCCGGTGGAAAAGGCCTGCTCGATTTCCGGCCTGTCCTGGTGGTTGTCCATCAGAGCAGGGTCAGACTGGCTGTCAAACAGGACGGAGCCGTCTCGGGACACCAGCGTAATGCGCAGGCGGAAATCGCTCAACGCCGTCAAAAGACCGTCCAGATCCTCTGTCACCGCGCAGGCGGCCGCAATGCCCGTCGCTTGGCGGGCCGTTTCGCTGTGCAGCCGTTCGCGCTGGGTGTTATAATCTGTCCACAGGACGAGAGAAAAGGAAAGCAGAGCGGTCAGCAGGCACAAAAGAAACATGCTGCCGAAGATCTTCCTCTTCATGCTTGGCCACCGATTTTATAGCCGGCGCCGCGTACGGTGACAATACATTCCCCGCAGGGGCCCAGCTTGTGCCGCAGCGATTTGATGTGCATGTCGACAGTGCGGCTTTCGCCAGGGTAATCTACCCCCCATACGGTATCCATAATCTTTTCACGCGAAAGGACGATGCCCTGGTTGCGCAGCAGGTAGTGAAGAAGCTCGAATTCCTTATAGGTGAGGGAGATTTGCTGCTCGCCGCAGGCGACGACGCGGCGGGCCGGTTCGAGCGTCAGGCGGCCTGCGGTCAGCACGCCGTCTGCCGGCTCGGGGGATACGCGGCGCAAAAGGGCGCGCACGCGGGATAAAAGCTCCATAACGCCGAAGGGCTTTGTCAGGTAATCGTCGGCTCCGGCGTCCAGCCCCAGCACCTTGTCGTATTCTGAGGAGCGGGCCGTCAACATCATGACGGGGGTGTGGCTGGACTGCTGGCGCAGGCGGCGCAGACATTCGACGCCGTCCTCGCCGGGCAGCATGATGTCGAGCAGCACCAGAGTGGGACGGCGCTGCTGAAACGCGGCCCAGAACTGCTCGCAGGTGTCAAAGCCCAAGGCCTCGTACCCCGCCGACGTCAGCGAATAAAGCACGAGGCCGCGGATGTTTACGTCGTCTTCGACGTAATAGATAAGGGGGGACATATCAATCCTTCCCTTCAAGGACTGATTTGTGCTGCCCGGTGATGGAAAAGACCACCCATTCGGCGATATTGACCGAGTGGTCGCCGATGCGTTCAAGGTATTTCGCAACCATGACCAGGTCGATGGCGTGCTCGCAGGCCGGGCCGCCCTGACGGATGAGGGCGGTGAGCTCTTCTTTGATGCGGACAAAGAGGGCGTCCACTTCGTCGTCCATGGCGATGACCGATTGGGCCAGGTCGAGGTCCTTTTTGACATAGGCGTCGATGCCCGAGCTGACCATGCGGATGGTGGCGCGCGCCATTTCGGCGATAACGTCCATGACGGCGGGGCTTTCCGCGTCGCGCAGCAAAAGGGTCAGCTCGGAGATGTCGGCCGCCTGGTCGCCGATGCGTTCCATATCGGTGATCATTTTGAGCGCGGCTGAGATAACGCGCAGGTCGCGGGCCACCGGCTGTTGCTGGAGCAGCAGCTTGAGACAAAGGCTTTCGATGCGCTTTTCCATGTCGTCGATCTGCCCGTCGCTGCGGGCGATGCGCTCGGCCTGCTCGAGGTCGCCGCTCATCAGGGCTTTGGCCGCGCCGGCAATGGCCGTTTCTATCAACGCGCCCATGGTGATGAGCTCGGTATTCAGCGTTTCAAGCTGCTGATCAAATCGGTTTCTGGCCATTATCCGAACCTCCCGGTGATGTAATCTTCGGTGCGCTTGTCGCTTGGGTTGGAAAAGAGAGTCTCGGTATCGCCGAACTCGACCATTTCGCCCAGCAGGAAGAAAGCCGTTTTGTCGGATATGCGGGCGGCCTGCTGCATGTTGTGCGTCACCATAATAATAGTATAATCTTTTTTAAGATCGGCCGCAAGATCTTCAATTTTCGATGTCGAGATGGGATCCAGCGCGCTGGTGGCCTCGTCCATCAAAAGCACGTCGGGCTTGACGGCAAGGGCGCGGGCGATGCACAGGCGCTGCTGCTGCCCGCCCGACAAGCCGAGGGCGCTTTTTTTGAGCCGGTCGTGTACCTCGTCCCACAGCGCGGCACCGCGCAGCGAGCTTTCGACAATCTCGTCCAGCCGCGCCTTGCTGCGAACGCCGTGGGTGCGCGGGCCATAGGCGATGTTGTCATAGATAGACATGGGAAAGGGGTTGGCCTTCTGGAACACCATGCCGATGCGCCGGCGCAGGTCGGTGACGTCTTGCCCGGGGGCGTAGATGTCGTCGCCGCGGTAGAGAAGCGAGCCGGTGATTTTGACGTTGGCAATCAGGTCGTTCATGCGGTTGATGGTGCGCAGGAAGGTCGATTTGCCGCAGCCCGATGGGCCGATAAGGGCGGTGATCTGCTTTTCCGGCAGCTCCAGGCTTACGTTTTTCAGCGCGTGGTTTTCGCCGTAATAAAGGTTTAAATCCTTGGCGGTCAGGATGACGTTGTTCATGCGGTTTTCACCCTCTTAATTTTTTCTCAGCCGCCGGCCGACCAGCTTGGCTGCAAGGTTAATAAGCAGCGTGATGACCAGCAGCACGATGGCGACGGAAAAGGCCAGCTGGAAATCAGCGCGTTCCTTGGCGTAGACGTACAAGGCGACGGTCAGCGTCGCGCCCGAGCTGTGCAGCAGCCCGCCGTTTGCAAAAAAGTCCTGCAGCGTCGTGCTCATCCCGGCGGTAAACATGAGGACTGCCGATTCGCCGACAATACGGCCGACAGCCAGAATACAGCCGGTGACAATGCCGTCGACTGACCCGGGCAGCACAATGGTGCGGATCATGTGCCACTTGCCTGCGCCCAGGCCGAGGGCCCCTTCGCGGTAGCCGCGGGGCACCGTCTTCAGGCTTTCCTGCGTGGTGCGGATGACGGTGGGCAGCGTCATGATGACGAGCGTCAGCGCGCCGGCCATTAGCGTCTTGCCCAGGCCAAGCACCTGGCAGAAGACCAGCATGCCGACAAGCGCGTACAGGATGGATGGGATGCCAGCCAGCGTTTCGGTCGCAAATTCAATAGCGGCGACAAGGCGGCGGTTGCGGGCGTATTCCGTCAGGTAGACGGCGGCGCCGACGCCGAGAGGCAGTACGAAAAGTAGCGTGACGACAATG
>CAJMOV010000050.1 GCA_905215125.1 uncultured bacterium
TGTCCTTCCCAGCAGTCCGTAAGCCTTTGAAAAGGTCACGGCGCCCGTCTCCAGCTCCTCTCCGGCCCGAATCCTGAGAAGCTGTCCAATCCTGTCGATCAGGCTTGCCAGGGTTTCTTTATCGATATGCTCCTGCTGTAAAATGCGGATCGCGTCGTCACAGGCGACGCACTGCAGCATTTCCGTCGCCCCTTTCGGGCTGACGCCGCAAAGGGCGGCATGGGCCGTCAGGATTTCCATCCGGCAATCTCCGTATTTGGAATGGGTGTTGAACATCCCGCCTGCGAGCTTTACCAGCTTGCCGACATGCCCGATGAGCAGTACGCCCCTGAACCCCAGCTCCCTGCACATGTCGACGGCGTCGCCGATGAAATTAGAGACCTGCACCGCGGAGGCAGGGTCGATGCCAAGGCCGTCCCGGATAAATTCGGATCCGTAGTTGCCCGGGGTGAGAAGCACATACTCCGCGCCGTCCGCGCGGCGCTGTCTCAGCTCCACTTTGATCGTGTCTACCAGCGCCTGTTCGCTCATGGGCTCTACAATGCCGGTCGTCCCTAAAATGGAAATCCCCCCCACAATCCCCAGTCGGGGATTAAAGGTCTTTTTCGCCAGCTCTTCGCCCCCGGGCACAGAAATGACAACAGACAGACCACCCTTGTGGTCTGTCAGGCGGCAGACTTCCTCTAAATTTTCCGTTATCATTTGCCGGGGGACGGAATTGATGGCCGCGTTTCCCACCGGCTGATCCAGGCCCTGCTTTGTCACCCGGCCCACCCCCTCGCCGCCGTCGACGGCAATGCCGGGAACGTCAGAACGAGAAACGGCGGCGAAGATCCGCGCGCCGCGCGTGATATCCGGGTCGTCTCCGCTGTCCTTTTCAATGGCGCAGGATACGGTATTTTCCCCCATGGAAATCTCCCGCACCTGCAGCTCCAGGGCAATGCCCTTAGGGGTCGTCAGCGAGATATGCTCCCGGCGGCGCCCGGTGAGCAGCATCCAGGCTGCCGCCTTTGCCGCGGCTGCGGCGCAGGATCCAGTGGTATAGCCCAGCCGCAGACGTTTTCCTCCCTTTTCGATATACCTCTCCATCAGCGCGCTATCTGATAAAGCATCGCGTTGCAGATGGCGGCCGCCACGTTGCTGCCGCCCTTTCTTCCGCGGGCGACGATATAGGGGATGTCGCCGCTTATGATAAGCTCTTTGCTTTCAACGACGTTGACGAACCCCACCGGTACGCCGACGATGAGAACGGGCCTGATCCGTCCTGCAGCTATCAGATCATGGAGGGCGATGAGGGCGGTCGGCGCGTTGCCTATGGCAAAGATGCAGGGCTTATCCAGCGCCGCCGCCTTTTCCATCGCCACGGCGGAACGGGTAACGCCCCTTTCCCTGGCCTCTCCTGCGACATCGGGATCTGCGATAAAGCAATGGACCTGGCCGCCCAGCCTGCCCAGAGCATTTTTATTGATGCCCGACATCGCCATGCTGGTGTCGGTGACAATATGGCAGCCGGATCCCAGGGCTTCAACCCCCTTTGCCACAACGCCGGGCGAAAAGACCAGGTTATCTACATATTCAAAGTCAGCCGTGGTATGCACGACCCGTTTTATGACCGATTCATTTTCCGGATCCAGTACACGGTCTCCCAGCAGCTCGGCGATAATCTCAAAGCTGCGTTTTTCAATTTCCATAGGGCTTGCGATATCAAACATGCGCTTCACGTTCCTTTAAACAAGCATCGTAAAAGTTTTTTGCAAACGCAGGGTTTGCGTAAAAATGAAAATGGGGATACCCTGCATAGAGATATTCGTTGGTAACGCAGCAATCCCAGGTCTGTCCGCTCGGCCTTGCCGCAGTAAAGCCGTCGCCCGCGGGGCGCACATCCCAGTAATGGAACTCGTGCCCCCGAATAGACTCGCCCGCCCTGCACAGCAGATTATCACGCTTTGCCGTCAGCGTCACATAGCCGAACCGGGTCAGCCTTCCGGTGTCAAAGCATCTGCCGGGCAAAAAGCCCGCCATGGGCCATTGCCCGATTTGTTCTGTCAGATACATAAACCCGCCGCATTCGGCAATACAGGGCAGACGGCCTTCCAGCGCGGTGCGGATAGAGACGCGCATGGAGACGTTTTCACTCAGCTCCTGCGCATATACCTCCGGGTATCCGCCGCCCAGATACAGCCCGTGGATGTCCTCCGGCAGCTGCCTGTCTGCAAGCGGGCTGAAATCCACCAGCCTGGCGCCCATATCCCGCAGGGCCTGTAAGCTGTCCTCATAATAGAAGCAGAAAGCCTTATCCCGCGCGACAGCGATCCGCACCGAGGTTTCATAACGGGGTAAAACGGCAGGCTCGCAACAAAGCGGCGGCGCCGTTTCCGCCAGCGCCAGCAGGCCATCCAGGTCAACAGTCTTTTCTGCCTGCTGCGCCATGGCCTGCAGCTTTTCCTTCAGCCCTTTCACTTCCGGGGCGGTCACAAGTCCCAGATGTCGGCTTTCCAATCCGCAGCCGGGCATTTTAGGCAGGTAGCCCAGCGGCCGTACCCTGCCGCCGAATTGCTCTTTCACAGCTTTTGCCAAAACTTCATACAGCGCAGGACTGCATTGGTTCAGGATAACGCCACAGATGCCGCTGTCAGGGTAAAAGCTGAGAAACCCATGAATGGCGGCTAAAACGGACAGAGCCGCGCCTTTTGCGCTGACGACCAGTATTACAGGCGTTTGGGACGCCTTTGCCACAGCATAAGAGCTGGCGGCGGCGGTCAGCCCCATGCCGTCGTAAAAGCCCATGACCCCTTCTATGACGCTGACGCTGCACCCCTCGCTGCCGCGGGACAGCAGGTAATTCATGGTGTTCTCATCAAAAAAGAACAAATCCAGGTTGGCGCTTTTGGCGCCGATAATGCGGCTGTGGAACATGGGATCAATGTAGTCCGGCCCACATTTGAAGGCCCCCACCCGCAGGCTTCTATTGACCAGCGCCTGTAAAACGGCGCAGGCTACCGTGGTCTTTCCGCAGCCGCTGCCCGTTCCCGCCAGAAGGACGCGGGGAATATCCCGCCGCATCAGACCGCAGCCCTTTTGCCCAGCGCTTCATATGCTGCGGCGGCGCGGCGAACGAACGCCTTTTGTATAGCGGGCAGCTCGCCCAGGCCCTGCAGCGTCCAGCTGACTGCGAAGCCGTTCTGCTCCAGCCGGCCGCGAAGACTGTCCGGCCGCTTCCCGGCCATATCGTTTTTGGAATGCTCTCCTGCCGCCAGCAGAAGAGACGCCAGATGGACCTTGCGTCTGGGCTGGCCCTGCAACGCCTGTAGTGCGTCCTCAAAGCTGGGGCTCCCTTCAGCAGTGCAAAAAACCATGCCTTTTTTCTCCATCCTCTCTGCCAGACGGGTGTACAGGCAGCCGCACGGATGCCGGGTGCCGTGCCCCATCGCCACCAAAACGGAGTCGCTCCCCATGGGGTATGTCTTTTCCAAAAGATCGGCGGCGGCGCAAAGGTCGGTATCGTCCCACAGCAGGGGGAGTCCTATGGAAATTTCCATCCCGCCGCAGTTGGCCAGCAATTTGACGCGCAGCCTGTCATATTCCTCGCCGGGGATAAGCAGCGTGGGTTGGATCACCGCCTGGCGTATACCGTCGGCTTTCATGCGCTCCAGCGCTTCCTCCACACTGTCTGCCTGAACGCCATACCTGCTTTTCAGCCGGCCGCGCACAATGCCGCTGGTCAACGCGCGGTAGTGCCTTGCCTGGGGGAACGCGGCCTTCAGGGCGTTTTCCGGGGCAGCGACAGCCCTTTCCAGCGTATCAAGATGGGTGCTTCCAAAGCTGACGGTCAGAAACCCACTTTTCATCTCTCATCCTCCTTATAAGCTCCTCCGGCGGACGGTCTCTCCCCTATCCTCTCCCGCCGCTTCGCCTGACCCGGCCGGAAGGCCGCGCCGGCTTCAGCTTACCTCTGGCGGTAATGGCACCGGATATTGACGCCCTGCTTTCAGCTTTTTCCCTTCATACAACAACCTCTGGCCGCAGCTGCGGCGGCCAGAGGAGGGATCCGGCTGCTCCCTATCAGAATTCGATATCGGGATACAGGTACTGGGCCATGACCTTATAGGCCTGGCTATACTGCTTGTTGGCTTTGTTGTGGAACAATGCCTTTTCCAGCGTGTAAAGCCTGTCGTTTTTAACGGCCTCAAGCGACTGCCAGACAGGATCGTCGCCGTACATCTGCTTCAGGGTGTCCAGGGTGGTATCGCCGAATTCCGACAGGAAGATCATATCGGGGTTGAGCGCGTAAAGCTCTTCCATGCTGATCTCAACGCTGGCGGCCGTCCCTTCGCTGTCGGGATCAGCCAAATTGATCCCGCCCAGCTCCTTGAGGATGATGCCGGGCTGGGAGTCCACGGTGTAGGCCTTCAGCACGTCGGAGGACAGAACCAGGATCACCGCCGTGGGGGCCGCTTCCATCTCAGGCACCTTGGAAACAATTTCTATGATTTCATTTGCAGTAGACTCTGCGACGGATTCCCACAGCTCAGGCTGGCCGTTCAGGTTGCAGAACACTTTAAACCACTTTAAGTAATCCTGAACGGCGTCATAATTGATGCCGATGACGGGGATGCCTGCAGCTGCCGCAGGGCCGGAAATGGTCTCATAGCCCTTCATCCCGGTCGAGCAGATAATCAGATCGGGCTTATTGCCGATGATCTGCTCCACATCCCAGCTGGCGCCGGAAGAGCTTTCGGTGACGACGGTGACACCTTCATCCTGGGTGATATCGCGGCCTATTTGCTCTTCATAGGTTGTGGCGGCGCTTTTGCCGCCTACCGTCAGCTGGACCGTCCCGCCGGCCTCATACCACAGCGCGGTCAGGCTCCCATACAGAACGGCCACGTTCTGCGGGTTTTTGGCTATGGACATCTCCTCCCCGCTGCCGTCGTCGGTGAAAATTACATGGGTGTCAGTGATCTGCACCTCGTTGGCCTTCTGCAGGTAATAGTCCGTGACCTCATTATTGTCAGCAGAGCCGGCATCGGGATCAGACGCGGACGTATCGGGATCTTCATTTGGGTCGGAATTGACAGCAGGGTTGTCCTGCTGGGATTCCCCATCCTGTTCGGAGCAGGCGGCCAGAGAGAATACCATGGCCATAGCCATTAGGAGTGCGAGCAGCTTTTTCATTGAAATTACCTCTTTCCTTCTTCTTTTACGCACAAGGCGTTCTATAGCTTTTCCGGGATCATAAAGGGACAGTTATTCTTGCTGTCATATATGATCTGGGAATCTATATGAAACACTTTTTCCATAATGCCGTGCTCAATGATGGCCTCGGCCCCGCCGTGGTCAAAGACGCGCCCCTCCTTGAGAACATAAATGCAGTGGGAATACCGCGCGGTAAAGTTCATATCATGCAGCACCATGACGATTGTAATATGCAGCTGCTCGCACAAGTCCCGTACCAGCTCCAGCACCTCAACCTGATAGCCGATGTCCAAATATGTAATGGGCTCGTCCAGCAGCAGGATCTCCGGCTTTTGGCACAAAGTCATGGCGATCCAGGCCCGCTGCTTTTCCCCGCCGGACAAATTATTCAGCAGGCGGCCGCTTATGCCGGCAAGTCCGGTCAGCTCAAGCGTCTCGTCGATGATATCCTTGTCTTCAGACGTCAGGCTGGCGCCGAATTTCTTATAGGGATACCTGCCGTAAGACACCAGCGTGCGGATGTCGATATCTGACGGCGATGTGTGAAGCTGCGGCAGGTAGGCGATTTTCTTCGCAAGCTCCTTTGGCGGGTAACGCCGCAGCTCCTTGCCTTCAAAAATAACAGCGCCGCTTGCCGGGGTCACTGTGCGGGGCACCGTTTTCAGCAGGCTGCTTTTGCCGCATCCGTTGGGGCCGATAATAGTCGTGATTTTCCCCTTTTCAAACGACATGGATACGTCTTTTAAAACAACATGCTTCCCATACGCGATGGAAACGTTCTGAAACCCGAAATACATTAGGCCTTCTCCCTCCTGTTTTATGAGACGTTTTTCTTCCGAAGCAGGTACAGGAAGAAGGGCGCGCCGATAAAGGACAATACTATGCTGACCGACAGATCGCCTACCGGCAGGATTACCCGGCCAATGGTATCGCAGATGACCACCATGGCATACCCCAGGAAAACCGAAGCGGGAAACAGGTACTTATAGTCGGACCCTACAAAAAGCCGGGCGATATGCGGGACAATCAGGCCGACAAAGCTGATGAGACCGGCCACAGCCACCGAAGCCCCTGCCAAAAGCGAGGATACGGCGATCAAAAACAAACGGAAACGCTCGGTGCGCAGCCCTAGGGAGTTTGCCATCTCGTCCCCCAGCATCAGGATATTCATTTTCGCAGGCAGCAGGAAACAGACTGCGACGCCCGCCACCATGTAAGGGGCAATCATGCAAAAATCGCTCCAAACCCGGCCGTTCAGCGTACCAACCATGAAGCTGGAGGCGTGGCCCAGCTGCTCTGAAAAAAAGGTGCGGATAATGTCATTGAACGCGCCGAACATCGCGGAAACCGCCATGCCGGAGAGGATCATTTTGACAGGGCTGACGCCTTTTTCATAAGCCAGGCCGTAAATAACCATAGTTGTGCCGAAGGATCCCAAAATCGTAGCCACGGGAAGGATGTGCGCGTACTGCGGAAAGGCCACCAGCGTCAAATACCCCATAAAGCTGGCGCCGCTGGTAACGCCGATGGTCGAGGGCGAGGCCAGATGATTGCGCATGACCCCCTGGAGGATACAGCCCGATAGGGACAGGCAGATACCCACCATGCCGCCGCAGAGGATTCTGGGAATACGCACATTCCACACAATCAAACGGGCCTCGGCTTCCGTATCATACAGCGCCTGAAAGACCTCTGAAATGGTATAGGAAATGCTGCCGACCGACATGCAGACCAGCGTAGCGGCCACGCAAATACAGGCCAGCGTCACAATCACGGTGAGCTTAAAGCCTCTCGTCCGCTTCGCTTTCATCTTGGGGGCTTCCATTTGGCAAATATCCTTTCCGGGTCAAAATAAAAGGACCGCAACAGCTAAAAAGCTGTCACGGCCGTTTTTACGTAACAAAAAACATCTCTTTCCCATAACGCGCAGGCAGGAGAGTCCACGCAATTCAAGCATGTCTTCTGACTTACGCTTATAGGGGATTCCCCCTTGCGCCCAAGCTCTGCCTTCCCAGTTTCCCAGTGACTGACTTTCGTCAACGAGCTTCGGTCTCAGCGCACACAGCGGCGGTACCGTCCAAGATTCTAACTTGGTTCACGATTATCCCCACGACCATATGCTGGCCGGAGGGTGCTTGATGCAGCTATTCAGTTTACATCTTTTATACTGCTAATTATACTCGGCTTTTTTCACTTGTCAACTCTTGTATTTTCCCGTGATTTGTGTTATTTTGAGAAAAATTATCTTTAAGAAAAGCTCCAACCTGTATCAGCTGTAAGCGGGTGGAAGCTGCTTACAGCGGGCAGGATATGCCGGCGCTTTTCTTTGTCGCCCGGGCGCTTGCTATACATATTGTATCGCAGTCCGGCGGCCTGCATTTTTCATTTGCTGAAAGGGGTCTTTTGATGGACAGCCAGGAAAAAAAGGGGCTTGGCATGAAGCCTGAGGAAAGCCACTATTCTTTTTTCCAGCATAAGGACTGCGAATTTTTTCCCTGCCATAAAACCGCTAAGCCCGAGGATTTTAACTGTTTGTTTTGCTACTGCCCCCTGTACACCCTCGGCTCCGCCTGCGGCGGAAGCTGCTCGTGGCTGCCTGACGGCACCAAGGATTGCAGCGGCTGTCTTCTCCCCCACGGGCGTGGAAGCTACGGCTATATAATCTCCAAATTCAACCTTCTTTCTGAGCTTGCAAAGAAAAACCGGTGATTTTTGCAGATGCTGCGGCAAATAAAGGCTGCGTGCAGGCTGCGATTCTAAAAAACTATCATCAATAAAAAGTGCCGAGCCTGCAGCCGATACAAAGGCCGCAGGCTCGGTTTATTGCTTTCGGGCTTTACGCCAGCAAAGGAGCAGCCGGCGGGCATCGCCTTGCCGTGCCGTTCGTCTTGCTGCACAGAGAGCGATCTCCCCTTTACTGGCGCCATTCATTCTTCCAAAAAAATACATTTATCCCGGTACAGACAGGATATCATCTGCCCGTTCCCGATATGATAGTCGTAAAATTCATGCGGCGGCTGCCCCAACGCTTCCAGGATAGCCATGATAACGCCGCCGTGAATCACAAACGCAGCCCTTGCCCCTTCGGGGACTTCAGCCATCACCGCTGAAAAGGCGTCACAGCAACGCTGCTTGAAAGCGCTGACGCTCTCGCCGCCCGGGATCGGCGCCAGGCACATAGACCCTACCCACTCTTGATATTCAGGGCTTGCGGCTAATTCTTGCGCAGTCTTCCCTTCAAATATTCCAAAGTCCGTCTCCGAAAAGCCCTCTACGACGACGCCGGCCGTCCGCGGAAACAGCAGGGCCGCAGTCTGCCGCGTCCTGCGCATGGGGCTGACAAACAGAAAATCCGTTTGCAAAGCCCGCCCTCGCAGCTTTAATACCTGCTCGACGCCTTGCCGGCAAAGCGGCTCGTCAGTACGCCCGATGTACCGTTTTTGCAGGTTGCCGGCCGTCGCCCCGTGTCGGATAAACAGGATCCTGTTCACGCCCCAATCCCCCCGATCCAGACGCCAATTATGCAGGCAAGCTCGCACAACTGCAAAAAGAAGCCTGAAGTATCGCCCGTAACGCCGCCAAAGGTTTTCATGGCAAACCTTCGATACCAAAGCATTACCGCGGCGGCAAAGAGCACGGCCGTCCCGCCCGGGATGGGAGACAGGCACAGCATTGCAGTCCCGGTCAGCGCCGCCGCCAGAATCATACAACGGGCGGCGTTTCGTTTTTCTGCACGCTCGGTATAGGCGCACAGCATCCCCGATTTTCTGGCGTTTGGCAAACTGACAGCGCAAAACGCCGACAGGGCACGGGAAAGCACAAAGGCCAGACAAAAATCCAATATTTGTCTTCTTTCGTATAATTCGTAAAACAGTCCCAGGCTTAACAGCAAATAAACGCCGCAATAAATCACTGCAAAAGCGCCGCTGCTGGAATCCTTCATGATCTCCAGCTTTCGCTCCCGCGGCTGGTGAGAGGCCAGGGCGTCAACCGTGTCCATATATCCATCCATATGGATTCCCCCGGTAATGAGCAGCGGGATGCACACCGCCATTGCCGCGAAAAGCACGCCGCTGATACCCAGCATCAGGCAAAGCTGATACCAACCCCAAAGCGCGCCGCCGCAGATCAGACCCACTGCGGGGAAAAAGCAAATGGCGTATTTCATGTTCCGCTCATTCCATTCAAACTGCGGCACTGGCAGCGCGCTGTATGTGGATAACGCCACCAAAAACGATTCGAATAAGCGCATAAACAACCTCTTTTTACCGAAGGGACAAAAATACGGCAGCCCGCTCAGACTGCCGCGGCTGGCTGAAAAGCAAGTCTCTGCCCTTTACAGCCGTAAAGCGGATAGCCTATTCCCCATAATATTTCATATCCGCCGCCCTGTCAATAGGGCAGGTGCTTCTGCCGCCGCAAGCTGCATTGTGCCGGCCGTTTTCATCAAACGCCGCATGCTTGAAGGCTTCCTTCCGTACCCATGCCCGCCCCCAGTGCTTTACAGCACGCTCCTCCAAAGCGCAGCGATGGCGCTCGGCCCATTTATTTACACTGCTTTCAGCGAATACGAAAAGCCTTGGCCGCGCTGGGAAGCAGCCCGGCGCGCGCTGCCCCTTCCCTTGCAGGAACGTCTAATCACATCTTTTAAAAATTCCCGTCCGGCAATTCGGTCAGCTCTCAAATGATGGAGCAGGACGCAGAAAGGCACGCTACAAAAGCGTGCCTTTCTGCTCATGGTGGGCCTTCAGGGACTTGAACCCGGGACCGTCCGGTTATGAGCCGGATGCTCTAACCAACTGAGCTAAAG
>CAJMOV010000051.1 GCA_905215125.1 uncultured bacterium
GGGGGGCTATCCTGCGGCGTGGGCCTTGTCCCGGCTTTCGTCTTGTGCGGGTTCCGATGCCGGCGCCGTTTCGGCGCGGCCTTCCAGCTTTTCGCGGGCGACGGCCAGCATCAGCTTGATGCGGTTTTCCTGGTTGACGCGCGTCGCGCCGGGATCGTAATCAATGGCGACAATGTTGCTGTCGGGGTAGAAGTGGCGGATTTTGCTGACCATGCCCTTGCCGACGATGTGGTTGGGCAGACAGCCAAAGGGCTGGGCGCAGACGATATTCTCGTACCCGCTGTCGCACAGCTCCATCATTTCAGCGGGCAGAAGCCAGCCTTCGCCCATCTTGCTGCCCTCGCCGATGACCTTCCGCCCCAGCTCGCGGGTATGGGAAAAGGACTTGGGCGCGTGGAAGCCATAGCTGCGGGCGATGGCGTGCATCTTTTCCTCTGCCCGGCTGAGAGCCCCCGCTGCAAAGCGCATGGCGGCAGCTTTGGCCCTTTTGCCGCCATACAGCTTGACGTCGATGAAGCCGTTGCAGACGCAGTAAAGCAGAAAACCCATCAGGCCGGGCATGTTGACCTCGCAGCCCTCGCTTTCCAGAAAAGCCTGCAGGTTGTTGTTGCCCAACGGGGCATATTTGACGTAGATTTCCCCCACGACGCCAGCCTTGACACGCGGCGAGCGGTCGACGGGTACGGCGGCGAAGTCAGCGGCGATGGCGCGGAAATTTTTGTTCATGCCAAAGGGGAATAGTCCACGCATACGGGCCATTTGGCCGGCGAGAAGGGCCGTCCACTTGTCGCACAGCGCGTCGCACGCTCCCTTTTCCTTCTCATATGGGGCCGTCTGGTTGCGCAGCAGCATAAGAAGGTCGCCGTAATAGACGGCCGTCACCAGCTGAAGCATCAGCTTGGGGGTTAGCTGGAAGCCGGAATCCTTTTCCAGCCCGCTGAAGTTGAGCGAGGCGACGGGCACCTGCCCCAGCCCGGCGTTTTTCAACGCGCGCCGCAAAAGGTGGATATAATTGGACGCGCGGCAGCCGCCCCCCGTCTGGGTGATGATCAGGGCGGTGTGGTCTAAGTCGTACTTGCCGCTTTTTAGCGCGTCGATCATCTGGCCGATGACGAGCAGGGCGGGATAGCAGGTGTCGTTGTGGACGTATTTCAGCCCCTCCTGCGCCACCTGCGGGCCGTCGTTGGTCAAAAGCTCGACCTTGTAGCCCTGCGCGATGAGCAAATCACGGATCATGGAAAAATGCAGGGCGCACATCTGCGGCATCAGGATGGTGTGGGTTTTGATCATTTCGCGTTTAAACTGCGGGTATTGTTCCATGGCTTTCCCTTCTTTCCTCCAGCGCGGCGAGCAGGCTGCGCACACGGATTTTCACCGTGCCCAGGTTGGTGATTTCGTCTATCTTGATTTGGGTGTACAGCTTTTTGCCCCGGCGCAGGATGGCGCGCACCTCGTCGGTCGTGATGGCGTCGACCCCGCAGCCGAAGGAAACAAGCTGCACAAGATCCATATCGTCATGGCGGCAGACGTGCTGCGCCGCGGCGTACAGCCGGGCGTGATAGGTCCACTGGTTGAGAACCGAGACGTCGACCGGACCTTCCAAATGGCTGACGGCATCTTCGGTGACGACAGCGGCCCCCAGCGTGCAGATGAGCTGGTCAATGCCGTGGCTGATTTCCCCATCGGCATGGTACGGCCGGCCGGACAGCACCAGGATGTGCTTGCCTTCCCGCCGGGCCCGGGCGATGATTTCCGCCCCCTTTTCCCGCACGGCGGCCAGATATTCGTCCCGCGCGGCGAAGCCCTCCTGCATGGCGCGGCGCGCCCCTTTGACAGAAATTTCCATATAGGGGGATAGGATCCCTGCGATACGCCGGGGGAAATCCTTTTCCCGGTGCAGGCCAATATAATCGTAAACAAAGGGGATTTTGCCAGTATAGGAAGCGGCGATGACCTCTGGGTAATAGGCGACGACAGGGCAGTTGTAGTGATTGGTGCCGGCGCGCTCGTCGACGTTATAGCTCATACAGGGGTAGAAAATAAAGTCGAGATCCTCCTTTTTCAGCGCCTCGATGTGCCCGTGCATCAGCTTGGCGGGGTAACAGACAGTGTCGGACGGAATGGTGCCCTGGCCCGCCAGGTAAAGGGCCCGGTCAGACGGGGGAGAGGGCACCGTCTGCCAGCCAAGGGACGCAAAGAAGGCCCGCCAAAAAGGGTAAAGCTCCATCATGTTCAGCCCCATGGGGATGCCGACGCGGCCTTTGGGCGCAGGGACGGGCGCTTCCCGGCGCAGCAGCGTGCGCTTAAACTCATACAGGTTGAGCCCGTTGTCCGGGTCGCGGCGGGTAATGGGCCGCTCGCAGCGGTTGCCGCTGATAAAGCGGCGATCCTGCCCGAAGCGGTTGACCGTCAGCCGGCAGCGGTTGGGGCACAGGCCGCAGGATGTCGCCGTCACCTCATGCTGAAAGTCGTCCAGCTCTGTGGGGGAGAGCAGGGCGCTCTCTCCCTGCGGGCGGCGCTCCAGACCATACAGGGCGGCGCCGTAGGCCCCCATCAGCCCCGCGATGTCCGGCGCGATGACATCGCGGCCGATCTCCTGCTCAAAGGCGCGCAGCACGGCGTGGTTGTGGAAGGTGCCCCCCTGCACGACGATGTTTTTCCCCAAATCCTCCGGCCGCGCAGCGCGGATGACCTTATACAGCGCGTTTTTGACAACGCTGACGGCCAGCCCGGCCGATATGTTTTCAATGCTTGCGCCGTCCTTCTGCGCCTGCTTGACGGAAGAGTTCATGAAAACGGTGCAGCGCGAGCCCAGGTCGACCGGTCGGTCGGCGAACAGCCCCAGCCGGGCGAAATCCTCGACGGAATAGCCCAGCGCCCCGGCAAAGGTCTGCAAAAAGGACCCGCAGCCCGAAGAGCAGGCTTCATTGAGGAAGATGTCCGATATTGCCCCATCCTCCGCCTTAAAGCACTTCATGTCCTGCCCGCCGATGTCGATGACAAAGTCGACGCTGGGCAGAAAGCGCCGCGCAGCGGTAAAGTGAGCCACCGTCTCGACGACGCCAAGGTCGGCGCGGAAGGCGGCGCGGGCGATATCCTCGCCGTAGCCCGTCGTGGTGCAGCAGCGGATGGCGGCGTCCGGTGCTTGGCGATAGACGTCCTGCAAAAACTGCTGGATGATAGGCACGGGGTTGCCGCCCGACGGCAGATAGCGCGAAAAAAGCAGGCGGCCTTCACCGTCGATGACGGCCGCTTTTACTGTCGTCGAGCCGGCGTCGATGCCGATCCATACCTCCTTGCTTCCCGCAAGCTCGCCCTTGGGCACGGCAGCCTGTGCGTGCCGACGACAAAAGGCATCGTATTCCTCCTGACTGCGGAAAAGGGGATCGCTGCCGCGGTAGTCTGCGGCGGCGGCATATCCCTTCAGCCGTTCGGCGACGTCGAGCAAATCACGGGGCTCGGATGCATAAAAGGCGGCGCCCAGGGCGACAAAGTACAACGAATGCTCAGGACAAAGCCCCTCAAGGCCCAGCTGCTCGTCAAAAACATCGCGCAGGCGGGTCAAAAAGGTCAGCGGCCCGCCGAGATAGAGCACATGCCCCCGGATGGGACGGCCCTGCGCCAGCCCTGCGATGGTCTGGCTGGCGACGGCGTGCAGGATGCTCATGGAAATATCGCTTTTCTGCGCGCCCTGATTGAGCAGGGGCTGGATGTCGCTTTTGGCAAAGACGCCGCAGCGCGAGGCGATGTCATACCGGCGGGTGCTGTGCCCGGCCGCTTCATTGATTTCATCCGGCGTCATGCCGAGAAGGGTACCCATCTGGTCGATGAAGGCGCCGGTGCCGCCGGCGCATGAGCCGTTCATGCGCACCTCCAGCCCGCCGGTCAGGAAAAGGATTTTGGCGTCCTCGCCGCCCAGCTCAATAATAACGTCGGCGCCGGGCTGAAGCCTGTCGGCCGCCAGGCGGGTAGCGTAAACCTCCTGAACAAAGGGCACGCCGCATTTTTCCGCAAGCCCCATCCCCGCCGAGCCGGAAATGGCCAGCGCCATGGGCGCTCCAGGATACTGGGCGGCGACGCGGCGTAAAAGCTCGCCCGCCTTTTCTACAATATGAGAATAATGCCGCTCGTAGACGGAATACAGCATCTCGCCCATGTCGGACAAGACGACGCATTTGATGGTGGTGGAACCGATGTCCAGCCCAATCTGCATAATACGGCCTCCAGAAATAATTAGCTATGCTAAATATTATTATAGTGCACTTTGTCGAAAAAAACAACAGCAGAATTGTAACCAATGCCGACGTCCAGGCTTGCGAAGGCAGGGCTGCGCATGGTATACTGGATGCGGAAAACAGCCAAAGGAAGGTGACGGCAGGTGAAGATCATCAAAGCAAAGGACTATAAGGATATGAGCCGTAAGGCGGCCAATATCATATCGGCCCAGGTCATTTTGCGTCCGGGCTGTGTGCTGGGCCTGTGCAGCGGCGCCACGCCGATCGGCACCTATCAGCAGCTTGTGGACTGGTATGACAAGGGAGATCTGGATTTTAGCGCCGTCCGCGCCGTCGCGCTGGACGAATACGTCGGCGTGCCCGGGCGCGATGCGCACAGCTACCGTTATTTTTTGAGCAGCTGCCTGTTTGACTGCGTTAACATCCGGCCGGAAAACGTCTTTGTCCCTGACGGCATGGCGGAGGATACCGCCGCAGAATGTCGCAAATATGACGGGATCATTGAAGCGCTCGGCGGTATCGACCTGCAGCTGCTCGGCCTGGGCTACAACGGGCACATTGGCTTTAACGAGCCGGGCAGCGCCTTTGAAAAGACGGCCCACTGCGTCAATCTGGTGGAGGGCACCCGCCGGGCCAATGCACGTTATTTTGACAGTATCAATTCTGTGCCCAAGCAGGCCATCACGCTGGGTATAAAGTCTATCATGCAGGCAAAGAAAATCCTGCTGATTGTCAGCGGAGAGAACAAAAGCTACGTTTTGGAGCAGGCCCTGTTCGGCCCGGTGACGCCGCGCGTGCCGGCGTCTATCCTGCAGCTTCACCCTGACGTCACCGTCGTCGAGCACGGGGCACTGTGAGATAGCGCAGAAAATGAAAAATAAAAGAACCCTCCTGCTGGGACAGGAGGGCTTTTTTTATGTCTTCCAGCGCGCAGGGGGGATTTTGCGCTCGCGCAGGCGGCGGTAGCAGTAGCTGCGCAACAGGATATACCCCACTGAGCAGAGGGGGATAAAGATCAGCATGCCGGCAATGCCCATCAGGCTGCCGCCCACCGTGACGGCAAGGAGCACCCAGATGGAAGGCAGGCCGACCGAGCTGCCGACAACATGGGGGTAAATGAGGTTGCCCTCGATTTGCTGCAGGACGAGAAAGAGGACGATGAACCACAGCGCCCGCACCGGGTCGACAATCAGGATGAGGAAGGCGCCGACGATACAGCCGATAAAGGCGCCGACAATGGGGATAAGGGCGGTCAGCGCGATTAGCGCCCCGACCAGCGTCGCATAAGGGAAGCGCAGGATGCTCATGGTGATAAAGAACATCAGCCCCAGGATGACCGCTTCCATGCACTGGCCGGAGAGAAAGCGGGAAAAGGTCTTATCGGCCAGACGGAAAATGTCCAGAATGGGGGGGACCCTTTTTTCAGGAAGAAAGGTGTACAGCAGAATTTTGGACTGCCGCAGGAGCTTTTCCTTTTGCAGCAGAATATAAATGGAAAAAACAAAAGCGATAAAAAAGCTGACGACACCGTTGACAATGGACCCTGCCGCGCCGACGGTGGAGTTAAAGATCAGCGTGCCGGCGTTTTTGACGGCGTCTAGCGCCCCCGTGACCAGCCCCTGCCAGTTGAAATCCAGCTCGCTGAGCCATTGGCCGACCTCAGGGAAACGCTCGGCCAGCGATGTGGCCCAGGCGGCGACGCGGCGGCCAAAGGCGGGCACGCTGCTGATCAGCACGTCGGTGGAACGCTGAACCTCCGGTACGATCAGCACGATCAGCAGGGTGATAACGCCGAAAATCAGGATAAAGGTCAGCACCAGGCTGATGGGCCGCCCCGCTTTGGCCAGCTTGCCCCTGGCGCGGCCAAAAAGCAGCTTTTCCAGGTTGCGCATGGGCACGTTGAAGATGAAGGCCATGCAGCCGCCCAGGATAAAGGGCAGCATCATCCGCCACAGAAAGACGACAAGGCCCTTAAAAGCGCTGAAGTTCTGGAACAGCGCATGCAGCGCCACGCCCCCGGCGATCAGCAGGGCCAGCTGCTTTAAGGTTTTTTTATCAAAAGGCATGGGCTATTCCTCCCGTACAGAGGCAAAGTTTTGTATCCGGCCAATCAGAAAGGATGAAATGGTGACGGTAATGAGGGAGTACACGATTTTCAGCGGGGCGATGTAGCTGAGAGACAGCGCCAGCACAGTGAGATCGGTGAACAGATAGGCGCGCGCGATGGGAAGGCGCGTCAGCTTGGAGATGGTCAGCGCCAGCGCATCGTCCCCGCCGCAGGCGCCGCCCTGACGCACGACAATGCCGACGCCCACGCCGACAAAAAGCCCGCCGAGCACGGCGGCGACGAGGGGAAGACCGGAAAAGTCAGGCAGCATGGGGGGAAAACGCTCCAAAACGGCGTAAGACAGCGTAAAGCCCGCGCTGGAGACAAGGGCAAAACGGGCAAACGAGCCGCCAAGGAACCTGAAGCCGATCATATAGCAGACGCCGTCAAGCGCCAGATTGCACACAGCAGGCGAGATACCGAACCAATGGTGCAGCAGCAGCGTCATTCCCAGCACGCCGCCTTCGGTGACGTCGCACCGCGCATGAATATTGTAAAGGCCGAAAGCCAGGATGAAAGCGCCCAGCAGCGCCGCGGCATAGGGGCGCAGCGCCGCAGCGCGCGCCAGTCAGCCCTTACCCCGGCTGCGGCACTTTTCGACAAATTGCTCGCCGTCGACAATAAAACGCTCGTGCGTGCCTTCGCCGATGAGGGAAACCTCGTCGTATGCCTTGACGTCAAAGACCAGGCGGCGGCGGTCAATTTCGCGAAGGGTACATTCAAACCGGACCCGCATGCCGACCGGCGTGGGGGCCAGATGAGAAATATTGACGGCGGTGCCTACTGTGGTTTTTCCATCCTCCAAATCGCCCTGGACACATTCCAGGCAGACGTTTTCCATCAGCGCGACAAGAATAGGGGTTGCAAAAACGTCAAGACAGCCGCTTTTCATATTGGCTGCCGTCATGGAAGGCTCGACAGTGACCGTCATTGTATGGGTCATTCCGGGCTGCATAGGTAAACAAGCTCCTTTATCGTATTTTTTGCGTCAAATATACATTTATATATTATAGCACAATGCGGTGGGATTTTAAAGATGTATTTTTACACAGGACAAAATGGCTAAAAATGACCGCTGCATAAATACACGGTTAATTGTTAAATATTTATTTTTATTGATCAAAGCAGGCAGTTGTGCTATGATGTCCATTAAACAAATTGATTGTGAATAAAATATAAATTTACAAGGTTTTAATTGTCAAATTGACCAAAAAGAAAAGGAATAACGATACTAAGATAATTTAATACGACAATTTTAATAAAACAACTTTTCAATTCCAGAATTCTGTGATAGAATGGCCCATAACAAAAAGGGATTTAACGGTATTGCTTTTGCTGGTATGTGCATATCCTGTCCAGCAGGACAATAAGAATACGTTATCCCTATATTGAAAAAAAGAGGAGGAAGAAACGATGAAGAGATTGATTGCTTTGCTGCTTGCCTGCCTTCTGGCGTTCAGCCTGGCCGGCTGCGCCACCCAGGGCGGGGGAGATACCGGCAACGATCAAGGGCAGGCCGGCGGCGACACCGGCAATGAAAACGGCGACGGCGGCGATCTCAAGGTTCTCAAGTATGCCAACGTCTACCCTGACATGCAGGTACTCGACGTTATGAAGTCGACGACGACCGACACCTGCCAGGCCGGCAGCATGGTCTGCGAAGCCCTGCTGGATTTTGAAGAGGACTTTGAGGTCACCCCGCTGCTGCTCAAGGAGCTGCCCACCTCGGAAGACGGCATCACCTTCCATTGCGAGCTGAAGGAAGGCGTTCTGTTCCACGACGGGACGGAGCTGAAGGCGACCGACGTAGAGTTCACCTTCAAGCGTATGTTCCTTCCCGAGACGGTGTGCGTCAACACCTTTTTGTGCGACATGATCCTGGGCGCAAAGGAAATGCTCAACGGCGAAACGACGGAATTGGCCGGCTTTACCGTCACGGGCGACTACACCTTTGACATCACGCTGGAAAGCCCGTACGCCCCCTTCCTGTCCGTCCTGGCCTGCGAGCAGCTGTCCATTTACCCTGAGAAGGCCTGCACTGAGGCGGGCGACCGCTGGGGCGTCGACGTCTTTGTCGGCACCGGCCCGTTCAAGCTGAAGGAATTCACCCCGAAGGATCGCCTGGTCGTCGAGCGCTTTGACGATTATCACGGCGAGCAGCCCTATCTGGATCAGATTGAAATCTACAATATGGACGCCAACACCATGCTGATGGAGTTTGAAAGCGGCAACATGGACATCGTCGGCGTACAGCAGGATCAGGCTGACGCTTACCGCGACAATGCAGAATTTGCCGACGAGTTTGTCATCAATCCTCTGATCGGCACCATCTCCATGATCCTCAACGTTGAAATGGAGCCGCTGGACAATGTCAAGGTCCGCGAGGCCATCGGCTACGCCGTCGACCGCCAGAGCATGGTCGACAACTATCTCAAGGGCAACGCCAATGCCACCAGCTGCTTTATCCCGCGTGGCTGCATGGCCTTTGACGAGGAGCGGCCCATCGACAAGTATGACCCGGAGAAGGCCAAGGAGCTGCTGGCCGAAGCCGGCTACCCCGACGGTATCCACATTGTCACCACCATTTCTGAAAAGAACAGCGCCGTCGGCGTCGCAACCGTTTTGCAGCAGCAGATGAAGGAAGCGGGTATTGATTTTGAGATCCAGAAGGTTGACGACGCGGCGTATACGGATCTGCGCAGCAATGGCGAGGTTCAGGTCGCTTTCTCCACATGGTATGCCGATATTGTCGACCCTGACAACTTCCTGTACAATATCCTGCATTCGTCGACATCCGGCTTCTACTCGTCCAATTACAACAGCCCCGAGTTTGACGCGCTGATCGAGGAAGCCCGCAGCATCACCGATTCGGCCAAGCGCGAAGAGCTGTATCGTGAGGCCGAGAGCCTGGCCGTCACGGTCGACTGCGTCAACGTGCCCCTGTATAACCCCATCAAGTTCTACCTGGTGCAGGAAAACGTTGAAGGCGTCAAATTCCTTAACAGCATGGTCGATCTGTTCTCCGTCACAAAATCCTGAGAAACAAGCGACAACTGAAAACATGTCATAAACCAGCCGAGGCAGGGGGCCCGACCGGCCCCCTGCCTTGGTTGTACCCACAGGCGGCGCCGCGCTGCGCGGGCTGTCGGCGGGAAAGAATCCCCATCCTATGTGAGGGAGAGTGATAGTTTGATCAAATACACAATCAAGCGCCTGCTTCAGACGATCATAGTGCTGTTTGGCGTCAGCCTTATCACATTCATCATGCTCAACGTCGCCCCTGGCGACCCGGTCGGCGTCATGCTGGCCAAGCGCGCCGATCAGGAAACCATTGATCGCGTCCGGCATGAGATGGGGCTTGACAAGCCGTATGTCGAGCAGTATCTGGATTTTATCAAAGGCGCTGTCGTCGGCGACTTCGGCGACTCGTACTTCCAGCATAAGCCCGTCAGCGAAATCCTGGCCGGCGCCTTCAGCATTACGGCGTCCCTGGGGCTGTGGGTCATCCTGTTCTCCATCATTCTGGGTATGCTTTTCGGCATATCGGCCGCCGTTCTGCGGGGGCGATGGGGGGATAAGCTGATCATTTTTATTTCTACCCTGGGCATGGCCATGCCCTCCTTCTGGTTTAGGTAGGCCAGCGTTTTGTAGAGGTCCTGA